>JBKJPM010000057.1:0-7430 GCA_046595175.1 Gemmatimonadaceae bacterium | reverse complement strand
ATACGATGTAGGCTTGAGCGATGAGCGGCATGGCGGTTAGATGCCTCCGTGAGGTGCGCCCTACACCACCACACTCAATCCCCGAAAATCAAAAAGCCGCCCGAAGGCGGCCTTTCCCCGGAACCGGCCTATACTGCTAAGGGGAGTGCGAGGCGGCCCGACACGGTCTTCGCCGTAAAGGTCGAGCCCGTCGTCCCGGTCAACTCGACGTGGAGATACTTCCCCAGCAGATCGCCACCTCCGGGGATGATCACAGTCTTGAAATCCCGGGTCCGGGCCTGCAGCATTCCGCCGCGGCGGGCAGGCTTCTCAACGAGCACCTCACAGCGCGATCCAACAAGTCCGTTATTGCGTTCGCGCGTACCTTTTCGGACGGTGTCTATCAACTGGCCCAACCGGTACGAAGCGACATCATCGGAGACATTCTGGCTCTCTGGAAATCGCGTTGCCGGAGTTCCAGCTCTAGGCGAGAACTTAAACGTAAATGCATCCTGGAAGCCAACTTGCCTTACTACACTTAAAGTACTTTCGAAGTCCGAGTCCGTCTCGCCAGGGAACCCGACAATCACATCAGTAGTGAACGCAATTCCAGGAATCGCAGCCCGCAGCCGGGCCACACATTTGAGGTAGCCGTCACTCGTATACCGTCGCAGCATGCGCTTCAAAACACGGTCGGATCCGGACTGCATCGGAAGATGGACATGCTCGCAAACCGTTTCCGTTTCCGCCATCGCCCTGATCACCCGATCAGAAAAATCGTTGGGGTGTGGGCTGATAAAACGAAGCCTTTTCAGGCCGTCAACCTTCCCTACCGCTCTCAGTAAATCTGCGAAGTCGTTCTGCCCATCGTTGAATGAGTTGACCGTCTGTCCAAGCAGGACGACCTCCGTCATCCCCTCCGCGACAACCGCTTCGGTCTCCCGAACGACATCCGCCAGTTTACGGCTGCGCTCAGGACCGCGCGTGTAGGGCACAATGCAGTATGTGCAGTTGTAGTCGCATCCGCGCTGAACTGGAATCCACGCCTTCACCTTGTCGAAACGACGCGGCTGAAAATCTTCGTAGTGCTCTTCGAGATCAAACTCAAGCGCAGACGCCCGTTCGCCATTCCTCGCGCTCTCCACCAGTGTAGCGAGATCACGGTAGCCGTCTGGACCAATCACCAGGCTGAGGTGATGCACCCTGTCGAGCAGCTCAGTACCCATCCGCTGAGCCATGCAGCCGGTTACACCTAGAATGGAGTCGGGGCGCATCTTCGATTTCAGTTCGCCCAGCCGTCCGATGACTCTCTGTTCCGCGTGCTCCCGAATCGCGCATGTATTTACCAGGATAACATCGGCATCGTCGGGCCTGTCCACGCTGGCATAGCCGGAATCCGCGAGCTTTCCAAGCATCAGCTCGGAATCGCTCACGTTCATTTGACAGCCGTAGGTTTCTACGTAGACGGTGGGTCGGGGCTTCATGGCGGTGTCGGGATTGTCGCCAGAACCGCGGGCCGGCGCGGGAGCTCCACATAAAATGAGCTTCCCTCTCCAGGGTTGCTTCTCACCCAAATCCGTCCGCCGTGCAGGTCCACAACGAGCTTGCAGAACGTGAGGCCCAATCCCGAGCTGCGCACCCGCGGTGCACTCTCGGAATGCACTTGACCGAACTTCCTGAAAATAATGTCGTGATACTCCTCGGGAATACCTGGACCGTCATCTACTACTGCAAACAAAACGCTGTCTCCATTTCTCCGGGCAGCGAGCCTGAGGTTCACCGGCTTTGCCGAGTGGGTGACGGCATTCTGGATCAGATTCGAAAAGACGCGCTTGATGAGTCCCTTGTCGCCCTGGAAGACTGGCGCCTGGTCATCAACTTCGACCAGAACTTTCGTTTTCTCCTGCTGAAACCGACGATCCCATTCGTGCAGCAGCTCGGTTATGAACGACTTCGGCTGAATCTCGGCGAGTGCCAGCGTGATGCCTGTCTCTTCGATCCGCGCTACTTCCAGAATGTCCTCGATGAGCGCGAGCAGCTCCTGGGATTTCGTCTCCACCTCGGATACTGCCGACTTCTGCTGTCCGGAAAGCAGCCCAAAATCGCCGTCGGTCAGCATTTCCAGTGTGGCAATTACGGACGTAAGCGGTGTCTTGAGATCATGCACGATCATCTTCATGAGATCGTCGCGCACCTTCTCCAGCTCGCGCAGCTTGCGATAGCTGTCTTCGAGAGCATCGGTGGTGGACTTCAGCTTGAGGAGACTGCGCACACGAGCGCTGAGCAGAAGTCTGTTGTGCGGCTTGGTAAGGAAGTCATCCCCGCCAGCTTCAATCGCCTTTACGCGATCAGTCGTGTCATTCAGCGCCGTAACAAAAATCACCGGTATGCGGGCCGTGCGCGCGTCGCGCTTTATCCGACGACACACTTCGAACCCGGTCGACCGATGATCGACTCCAAGGTCTCCCGCAGGCATCGCAACGTCGAGGATGCAGAGGTCGGGCAGGTGCTCAAACGCCGCTTCCATGGCGGATGGACCATCTTCCGCAGTCACGGTGCGGAACCCAAGCGCAGTCAGCTGATCGACGAGCAGTTCAATATTCGCCGGGATGTCGTCCGCGATGAGAATGAGCGGTGCCTTCTCCGGCGAATCAGCCATCAGATCAGGGTCTGATCCTCAAGCCGATACTCACCACATACGCACTCTCGACGGCCGCGCCACGGCTGCTGAACGTGCCCGTGAAGCGGCTTGCGCGATTCAGCCCTGCATCCAGCTGCGCCCGGTCCCGGGCGAACTGAAGACCGAATCCGCCTCCAAAGGAGAATTCATGGGTCTGCACACCGCGGACGCCGAAGGGGAGTCCGCGATAGCGCGTGCCGAGACGAACACTCAGAATTCTGGTGGGAGATCTCGACGCAGTGGCTTCTGCGCCGACTCCGCCGTCCCATGCATCGAACGTGGTCATATTGGTGCCCAAAGGCTGCAAGGCAGTCCAGAGATCGCGTGACACGCGACCCGCGACTGTCAGCCCCGAGATTCCGGTAAACTGGATTGCACCGCCGAAGCGATCGGGTACCTTTGCAGTCGCAATCAGGGAGTCACCGCTCCGCATGTTGAGAAAGCCTCCTTTGCGCGCCGATGCACTAAGTGCGAGCACTTCGCTAAGCCGCAGCTCGAATCCTCCGGAGACGGCGGCGCCTGTATAGGCGAGCACCGACTGCTGGTTCAACGGAATGAACGTCGAGTTGGAGTAACTCACATTGCTCGCGATCCGGTTCTGACCTGTGAAGGCGTGACCCGCAATCCCAACTCGCAGAGATCCACTCGGACGATATGCCATCGCAAAACGCACATCATTGATTCCGCCCAGCGTCCTGAAGGTTTCCGTACCCGAAACAACCTCGCCTGCAATCGTATCGTGGAGACTTGTTACTGCCGCCGCGGACCTGTCCAGAAAATTCGTGGTAGACAATCCAATTGCGCCGCGCGATCCAATCGCCATTGCAGTGCCCACAAGCGGAAAGCGCGCCGTCAGCGTGCTCGAAGAATTATTGCCGAGCGTTACCTTCCGGAACTCGGGCTGATATTGGACATAGAGGACCGGAGTGATCCAATTCGCAATTGACGCGTCATTGACTGTGCTCTGCGCATCGAACTCGGCGTTGCCACCGCCAAGCGCTGACGAGCGCGCGCTCAGACCACCGGCCGGATAGCCAAGGCCCTGCGTGCTGAGGTTTCCCTGGGCAGTTGCAAGCGAGGGAAGAAATGCAAGTGCAGCTGCGGAGAGAAAACGCCTCATGGTCGGCCGAATGATGTTCGGGGAGTGTAACTGATTTCCAGCTTGGGTCTCAGGTTCGGAGCCGCTTCCATCGAGTAGAATCGTCCTTCGGCGATAGACACTCCTTCAGCCCCTGATCGGAGAACAAGTACCCGCGGAGTCGTCGTGCCAGCCTGAACCCGCCAGGCCTGAAGTGCGACAGCAATTTCGATTCGCCGCGTCCCTGATTCACGAACTGGAACCAGAACCGAATCAATCAGGGCCACGCTGCGGTCCAGCGTTATTCGCGCGGCGCGCGCAACATCGGTCACGGTAGCGGCAGCTGCTCCCACGAGCGGAATGATGTTGATCGTATCGGCAGCGCTTAACTGCGTGTTCGGAATCTGGGTCAGAATCAGTCGGGCTCGCACGACAATCGAGGAATCCACGATGTTCTGCGGAATCGTAAAGCGAAGATATGCGAGCCGCGCAGGATATCCTCCGACATTGATTCCCGATGATGGTCCCGGCTCCGGAGACTTTACGGCGAGCGTGTAGTCGGCGAAAGCAGTCGACTTGCCGAGGTCGCCAGCCGGAGTAGAAGATACCGGCACAATGATGAGCGGATGAATTGCTGTGTCCGTCGAGACACGGAATGTCACGCGCGCGCCCTGCCCAGTCTCGGTCGCAAAAAGTCCAAACTGCGTCGAAGAGTTCCGTGCCTTGATGCCAATACGAAGCCGGCCCTGGTTCTGAGCTTTCTTAAGGATGGCAGCGCTATTCAGTGAAATTCTCAGCGAATCCTTCAAGCTGTCCTTCGGTACGGTCCTCGACCCGATCAGCCGGGCAGGCGTGAACAACGCTGCAACGTCCGTAGGGTTTGGATCGGGAAGATCCACATCGTACGCATCGACTGTTACACGATCCGGCAGGATTGAACCGCGTCTGTCAATGCGAACCGTAATGAACGCACTGTCTACAGTGGAGATGTCTACCGAATCGGTAACGTTCGCCTTGGAATAGCGCCTGGGGACAGAATCGAACCGAATAATTGCCCGGGTATCCAGCGTGTCGCCACGATTCCCGACAAAGAGAAAAGTCTCTGTGGCGAATTCGCCCGTCGCCGTAACAGTCGTATCAAGGATCACTGGCTCCACAACAAGCGTCTGTATCGGAGCGCCCTGCCCAGTGCAGAGGTCGGGACATCCTGCGATTGAATCCAGTTTTTCTGTGCACGACGTCGCCGCAAGGATGAGCAGCGACGGAAGCAGCGAATAAAAGCGACTCCGAGACGTCATCAGATTTTTCCGGTCGCTGTTTCCAGCACGAAAACTTCCGGCAGCAGTTCGCGCAGCGTCCAGCGCGCGCCTCGCCCATCACGCGTGTAAGTGCAGATCACAATCTCAGGGGCGAACTCACTCAAAACCTGGCGGCATCCACCGCAGGGCGGAGTCGGTCGGTCCGCTTCCGTTGCAATCGCAATTTCAGTGAATTCGCGAAAGCCCATCGAAACCGCGCGCGATACAGCAACATGTTCGGCGCAGACAGACATCGGGAACGACGCGTTCTCGACATTTGTGCCCGTGATAATCTCACCAGTAGACGTGCAGAGGGCGGCACCAACCCGGAAACCGGAGTATGGGGCATACGACTGCTGCATCACTTCAAAAGCCGCGTCCCTGAGACTCGTATTTTCTTTCACTTAATGATCATCGAAGGTAAAAAAGAAGTTCCCTTGCCTCTGAATCCGACACCGAGCCAATCCGCAACAGTCGCCCCCAAATCCGAAAATGTTTTCCGGACTCCAAGGTCAACTGCACCGATGCGCCGACCGATCGCCAGAACTGGAACATTCTCGCGAGCATGGTCGGACGATGCAGTTGTTGGATCGTTGCCATGATCGGCGGTAATGAATACCAGATCGTCCTCCCGCATTGCCGCAGCGAGAGTCGGCAGCTCCACGTCAAACTCGCGTAGCGCTTTATAGAACCCCGCGACATCGTTTCTGTGCCCGTACAACTGATCGAAATCTACTAGGTTGGCGAAGAGGAACCCACCGTTCCCACCCTCCAACCAGCGTCTTATTTCCGCAATTCCTTCGGCGTTAGAAGAGGTGTGCTGTGCCTTGAGAGCCCGGTTGGCGAATAAATCATCAGTTTTGCCTACTCCATGACGAGGAATTCCGGCTGCGCTCAGGGCATCGAGGAGCGTCTCATCGGGCGGCTCGATTGAAAAATCGCGCCGGTTCGACGTCCGCTTGAAGTTCCCCTCGCTGCCAACAAAAGGACGGGCGATTACGCGAGAAACGTCGAATGGAGGCTTGAGCATCGCCCTCGCCTTCTCGCATGCAGAGTAGAGCTCAGCGAGCGGAATTACTTCCTCATGCGACGCCACCTGGAATACCGAGTCAGCTGACGTGTACACAATCCACGATCCGGTGCGGACATGCTCGGCGCCGAACTTTGCCATCACATCAGTTCCGCTGCCGACGACGTTGCCGATCACCTTCCTTCCAGTGTTCGCTTCGAAGCGCGAGATGACCTCAGGCGGAAATCCCTGGGGAAAAGTTGGGAATGGCTTTACCAGGTGCACGCCCGCAATCTCCCAATGGCCGGCAGTGCTGTCCTTTCCGCCTGACGCTGGCTGCATCATTCCATACGATGCGGACGGACTGGCTACCGGATCCATTCCTGCGAGCGGCTTGATATTGCCAAGTCCGCGCGCGCGAAGATTGGGAAGGTCAAGCCCGCCAACAGCGCGCGCCACATTTCCCAGCGTGTCGCTTCCCACATCTCCATAGGCGGGGGCATCGGGAGCTTCTCCGATTCCAACACCGTCGAGCACAATAATCGCCGCGCGGCGGGTCACGCTTTGTACACTCGCTTGATACGATTGCGAAGACCTGTGAGTACTTCGTAAGGCGACATGTCGGCCCAGTCCGCGATTTCCTGAATGGTGATCGTATTTGATCCGCTGCTTCCGATAAGGGTAACCACATCCCCTGGCTCGCATTCCATACCGGTCACATCGAACATTGTCATATCCATTGTGACACGCCCGGTGATACGAACAGTTTCCCGATTGAGCAAAGCCGATGACCGGTTGCTCAGCCCGCGCGGATATCCATCTGCGTAACCGGCCGCGACTGTTGCTACCCGCATCGGAGCTCCTGCTACGAATGTCGCGTCATAGCTCACAGTGTCACCCGGTTCCAGATTGCGTACATCCACAACTGAGGCTCGCATATGAACAACGGGCAGCGGGCCTGGTTCGGCCCCGCTTCCAACTCCGTACAGGAATATCCCGGGTCGCACCGCGCTCCACCTGCTGGACGCCGATCGAACTATCGAGGCGCTCGCATCGCAATGCAGCATGCCCGGCTTTGAAGGGAGATCTGCAATCGCCCTGTCAAAACGCGCTATCTGCTCTTCCAGCGACCCATTCTCCATTTGCGCGGAGTGGAAGTGGGTGTACGCGCCTTCTGGTGGGAATTCGCCGACGACGCTGGCCACGCTTCCAATTTCCCTCCAGGGAATCCCGGCACGGCTCATCCCGGTATCAATAGACAATTGCCAGGGCCTGCCGTTCTTGCCCCATTCCCTGATTTGGGACTCGCGAGACAGCGAAGGCGTCAGCCGGTGCTCTTCCATCGCCTTGAGCTCGGCGTCGAGAACGGGGGTAAAAACGATTATC
>JBKJPM010000040.1:0-31338 GCA_046595175.1 Gemmatimonadaceae bacterium | reverse complement strand
AAACTCAAGCGTCTCGGAGATTTTCGTCTTTCGCCGGATATTCCGTACGAAGACTTCGCGTCGCTTTCATTTGAGGCGCGGCAAAAACTCGCCGCACTAAAACCGCTGACTCTCGCGCAGGCTTCGCGCGTTCCAGGTGTCAGTCCGAGTGATTTACAGAATCTGGTGCTGGAAGTTGAAAGACGGCGCGGCCAGCGAAAGATTCTCGCTTAGCCAAAGATCATCTTGCGCACGCATGTTGCGCGAAGAAGAGACAAAACAACCACACATGGGACCGAAAATGCGACTACTCCTGCTTTTAGTTTCTTTTATTGCGCCACTGACCGTACAGTCTCAAGCCATTAATACGCCATTTGAGCCCATTCCCCAGATAACAGTCATTGGAAGAGGTGAAACCAAGATTTCGCCTGACCGTGCGAACATTCAAATCAGTGTTCAGACTAGAGCGGCTAGTGCGGCGGCGGCCGGAGCGGCGAATGCCATAAGACAAAGAGCTGTATTCGAGGCGCTACGAAAGTTGGGGATGACCGACGATCAGCTCTCGACAGCTAACTACAACGTGTATCCCGAGCAGCGGTACGAGCCGAATAAGAATCCGGTAATCGTCGGATATGTTGCAACCAACAGCATCAACGCTGAGGTCCGGGATTTGTCCAAGGTGGGCGCGGTCATTGACGCGGCTCTCGGGGCCGGAGCCAACCTGATAAGCTCGCTCAACTTTTATGCATCCAATCTTCAACAGGCCAGGCAGACGGCAATCACGGAAGCTGTTCAGGTTGCGCGGGCGGAAGCAGATATCGGTGCGCGGGCGGCTCAGGGTCAGCTAGGTGGGTTGCTGGAACTGACGATCGGCGCCTATTACGCCCCGCAGCCGAGGTCCGTGATGATGATGGCCAAGGCAGATGGGGGGCAGGCGAGCGAAACGCCGGTTCAGCCTGGGCTAGAGACGGTTACCGTTGAGGTTACCACCCGGTGGAGATTCGTTCCCTCCAGATAGCCACCTTGTTTCACGTGAAACGCTTTGTCGTGGGTTTCATGTGAAACACCTGCCCCAACGCCAGTCGCGCCCCTAGATTAGCCCAATCCTCTAACCCGGTGTGGCGTGGGTCGAATCATCGCAATTGCAAATCAGAAAGGTGGTGTTGGGAAGACAACCACTGCGGTAAATCTTGCGGCCAGTCTCGCGGCGGCGGAGAAGCATACGCTTCTTGTTGACGGCGATCCCCAAGGCAACGCCAGCAGCGGAATTGGGATCGAGCGTGCGGAGTCTGATTCGGACCTGTATGACCTGATTATGGGTGATTCGATGGCGACTGACGTAATCCGACGAGGGGTCCAATTCCCAACTTTGGACGTCATTCCCGCCAGCACTGAACTCGCCGGAGCCGAAGTGGAGTTGGTCGGGCAGGCCAACTGGGAAACAACAGTGAAACGAGCTCTCAGCGGGATCCAAAACGAATATGATTTCGTCATTATCGATTGTCCGCCATCCCTCGGGATTCTGACGGTTAATATGCTCACCGCGGCCGACGCGCTACTAATTCCACTTCAGTGTGAGTACTACGCGCTCGAGGGATTGAGCCAGCTCCTAAATACGGTCCACCGCATCCAGCACTCGGTGAACGAAGCCCTTGGAATCGACGGCGTGCTTCTCACCATGTATGACGCACGCCTCAATCTGTCGCGGCAGGTAGCGGCTGACGCCAGGGAATACTTTGGCAAGCAGGTGCTCGACACTGTGGTGCCGCGCAATGTCCGCCTTGCCGAAGCGCCCAGCTTTGGCAAGCCGATCATCCTTTACGACATCGGTTCGGTTGGAGCCAAGGCCTACATGAACGTGGCGAAAGAAATCATTGCCAGAACCGCAAAGGCTGAATCGAATGGCGACTGACAAGGACGGCAGGCGCTTGGGCAGGGGATTGGACGCTCTGATAAAGGGAGCTCAAACTGAGCGACCCCCGAAATCCGCAACGAAGGATGTTCTCGACACCAGAATTCCGATCAACCAGATAGCGGCCAACCCATTCCAGCCTCGGCGGGAGTTCGAGCCGGAAGAGCTGAAAGAGCTTCAAGCAAGCTTGAGTGCCTCGGGACTTTTGCAACCGATTACGGTTCGAACCTCGCCCGGCGGCAAGGGGTTTCAGCTTGTCGCTGGGGAAAGAAGGCTTCGCGCTGCCACCGCGCTTGGCTGGAAAGAAATCGCTGCTACGGTGAGAGAAGTAGACGACAGGGCACTGCTCACCCTGGCGCTCGTGGAGAATCTCCAGCGATCGGACCTTAATCCGATCGAAGAGGCTGACGGCTACAAGCGCTTGGTCGATGAGTTTGCGCTGAGCCACACCCAGATAGCCGAACTAGTCGGCAAGGACAGATCAACCGTAGCTAACTTATTGCGGGTCTTGAACTTACCGGTTTTAGTTAGAGACTGGGTGAGATCTGGCGCACTGAGCTTGGGGCATGCCCGCGCGCTGCTGCCGCTAAGCGATGCATCCCAAATGCAGGCGTTCGCAAAAGATGTTGTTTCACGGGGTCTCTCGGTCAGGCAAACCGAAGCTCTGGTAAAAGCGAACGCAACCCCAAGAGCACCCAACAAAGCCCGCGCTGCGAAGAAACAAACTGAAGCGTCGCAAACGCGCGCCGTAGAGCAACGCCTGAGAAGGCGCCTTCAGACCGACGTTGCAATTCAGCTAAAGGGAACGGACCGAGGCAATGTCATCATTACGTTCTACTCAGCTGATGATCTGGAGCGAGTGCTGGCTCTGATGGGCGTTGCGAATGACGACTTGAATGACTGACGCGAAAAAGATTGCGCAGTATCTCGATGCATTGCTGCGGACATCGGAAGTTCAGGATTATCCCGGTTCGGTAAACGGACTGCAGCTTACAAACGCTGCTCCAATTACGCGAATCGCCGCTGCAGTCGATTTTTCACTACGCGCAATTGACACGTGCGCAGATCTGGGAGCAAACCTCCTGGTTGTCCATCATGGAATGTTCTGGGGCGGATCCATCCCATTTGTCGGAAGCGCTTACCGCAAGATTTCGCTTCTAGTCGATAAGCAGATCGCCGTTTACTCATCCCACCTCCCGCTCGACCTGCATCCGGAAGTTGGAAACAATGTTCTGCTCGCAAAAAAACTTGGCCTGAACCCTACGAGCGGCTTTGCCAATTTGAAGGGAGTGTCGATTGGATGCGCTGGCGAGTGCGACATACGAACGTTCGAGCTGGTGAGTCGAGCGAAAAGATTCGCCACTGAATATGGCGGCTCGGTGGTGGCAACTTCTCTAAGCCAGGATCGCGTTACTCGAAAGTGGGGAATGTGCACGGGCGCCGGCGCCGGCGCGGAGACTCTCGCTGAAGCGCGGGAATCGGGAATAGACACGCTTATTGTTGGAGAGGGACCTCACTGGACTGCAGTCGCGGCTGAAGATGATGGACTTTCCATCATTTATGCCGGGCACTATGCGACAGAGGCCCTCGGCGTTCAGGCAATCGCGGCTAACATTTCAGAAAGGTTTTCGATACCCTGGTCCTTTATTTTGGCTCCGACAGGCTTGTAAGCGCTAACACCCCGCGTAGGCGCTGCGCCATCGCAACACCCACCGTGATGTGGCTATGCGCTCCAGCAACAGTAGTCGCGAACCCTCGCTGTACTCCAGACTCACCAAGATCCCCGGCCTTCTATTTTCTCCAAGAAGAACTGCCCCTGCGATTTCGGGCACTCGCACATCGTCTTCACGACCCATCTGCGTTTCCATGAACCCAACAACATTCTCGGACGAACCCCTGGCGCGCTCAGCCACCACCAGCACGTGTTCCTCGCGCACATTTGCCTCTGTGTTTATCCGCCGAACTGCGTCAGCAATGATCGCCCGAGACGCGCCAAGCTCAATCCGATACAAGTAGCGGATAGCGAACTGAATACCGGCGAAAGTGGAATCGTTGCCGGCTGTCGATGCAATCCGGATTACATCTCGCACGGCTTGAATTGAATCCGGAGCGAGCGGCGGTCCCCAGCCATGCATTGGCAACTCCTGAGCAACGCCAGCGGCGAGCCCAAAACTCCACGCATCGCCATGATAGGATTCAAGTCGCGCGCTCGGCCACGTCTTACAGCCACGCGGCGAGTCCTCACTGCCGCCCCCTGCGATTGTCGCGAATGTTGATTTGCGAGTTCGCGAAAAGAGCGAAATTCTTGAATTGGGAAGGGAGTCCAGCTCAAAGGATGAAGTGTCAGTAAGCGTTTGGTCGGTGAGCTCGGGCATGACCAGGCGGACTTCCTGAGGAATGCTGGAAGGCAAAATCACAACGGGCCCTGCGTCCTCCGGCCAACCCGTTGCGGCAAACCGTGAGGGAGCCGACGACGGCGTTTGAGCCGCACTTGCGGGCTTCTGCATTTTATCAACGCTATTGTCTTTCCGGCAGGCGCCTGTCAATACGGCGAACGCGATGAAAAATGAGGCGCGAGCTGCAAACATGCCCCTAATTTGTAGCGCGCTAACCCACCCGGCGAGCGGCTGTCCTACGTAAGGGTACGTATTCAGCCAAAAGATGCGCTCACCTACCTTCTGATCACTATGCAAACCAGCGTATTCAATAACTCGCCATTGACCATCTCGGGAGACCTTAATCCTCCGCTCGCCCCTGCAAAGGAACGATGGAGCTGGGCGCTTTACGATTTTTCGAACACCATTTTCTCGATGAACATCACCACGCTGTTTTTCTCGGCGTGGATTGTCTACGACCTTGGTGTATCGAACATAAAATTCGCGGTCGCAAAAGGTCTCGTTTCGGCCCTTGTGATATTTTCGATTCCGCTGTTCGGCGCGGTTTCAGATACAACGCAGCGGCGCAAGCCGTGGATCGTTTTCTTTACGGTTGCGTCCTGTCTTGCGACAGCTGCAATCGGAATTGTGGGACAGACAATGGTCCCCCACATCGGCGACTCCGTCAGAAACGCGGAGACGATCCAGAACTTCCACCTAGTCGGTGTTCCGCTGCTCCTGATCCTGAGCTTCTACGTAATTGCCGACTACACGTATCAAGGTGCCATGCCTTTTTACAACGCAATGCTCCCCGAGCTTGCGCCGCCCGCACTCCGTGGCCGGTTGTCGGGCCTGGGGACTGGTGTCGGATACGTCGGATCGATTGCGGGAATCCTTATCGCGTTTCCCTTCTTCAATGGGACACTTCCGGTTATTGGCAAGTTTTCAGACAGCACGATAAGCGCGCTTGGAGGCCTGGTTCCATTCTCTGGAACGGGCGGAAACATTTCCACCTTTGTTCCAACGGCTCTGATGTTTTTTCTTTTTTCGCTTCCGCTGTTTTTTTTCTGCAGAGATCACAACGTGATTCGTGGAAAGAAGATCGATTGGCGAAAGGGCTTTGCTGATGTCGCCCACACGATACGTGAAACGCGCAAATATCCCGGGTTACGCCGCTTCATTCTTACCACGTTTCTTTACCAGGATGCGATGGGCACCATCATCGCGAACATGACCCTATTCGCGATTTACGCGATGGGATTTACAGGAGGCGCGAAGATCACGCTCTTCCTCGTCCTTACGATTCCCGCAGTCCTTGGGAGCTATCCCATCGGAAAGCTCGTTGATCGCGTTGGGCCGAAAAAGACGCTTATCTTCGTTATCGCTTCCTGGGTTTTGTTGCTCATCGCCATGGTTCTGGTTCCCAACCGGGCGAGCTTCTGGGTAGTGGGATTTGGCATTGGATTGATTTTCGGAGGAACCGCAACCGCCGAGCGACCGCTACTTCTTACGCTGGTTCCAGACGTCGAGGCGGGGAGGTTTTTCAGCCTGCTCGTTCTATCCAGTCGTGCAGCGGCGATAGTCGGTCCATTCATTTGGGCCTTCGCGGTTGACGGGTTGACGCCGAAGTACGGGGCACCGTTCGCTTACCGCATGGGTGTCGTAACTGTAACCATCGCAATGATTGGGTCGCTCTTCATGCTCCGGGGGCTTCCCGACACGCCAGTACAAAAGAAGGAAACGGCGAAAGCCTAGCGATGCTCTACAATTTTCTACGGTGGGTCTCCGGTGTCGCACTGCATTGGTTCTACTCGGACATCCGCGTAATTGGGCACCACCACGTTCCCGAAAACGGCCCAATCATAGTCGCCGCCAATCACCCGAACGCGCTGGTGGATGCGCTTGTTGCGGGGTGGATCTTGCCGCGGCGACTTTCGATTACCGCCAAGGCCACGCTCGTGGAAAATCCGGTGCTCGCGATTCTTTTTCGAATGTTGGGAATTGTGCCCCTTCGCCGCGTAAGTGATGAGCAGAAGAAGGATCTCGATGGCACTCTGGATCCAACGCGAAATCAGGGCGCATTCCACCGGGTGCTTGAAGTACTTCGCGAGAATGGGGTTGTCCTGATTTTTCCGGAAGGAAAGAGTCACAACGAGCCGGCCCTTGCTCCACTCCGCTCAGGGCTTGCAAGGATCGCTTTGCAGGCTCGAGACGATTACGGAATACCAGGAGTTCAGGTTTTGCCGCTCGGGCTGAAATTCCAAGCCAAGGGTGAGCCAAACTCGGTCGTGATTGCAGAATTTGGTCAGCCTATCCGAATTGATGACTTGCGGGACGTAAGCGTAGAGCAGCTTACCACTGAGGTCGAGAAGCGATTGCGCAGTGTCGCCGATTTGTGCGGCAACGAAGTTTTCGAATCGCGAACAGAACCAAAACCAGAAAGCGTCAAGCAGCTGGCCCTGAGAATCGTCTCATCGTGGGGTGAATGGGTTCACCGAATTCCCATTCAAGCGGCAAGGAACATGGCAATTCGAAAAGGCGGTGACGCGGACCAGCCTGCGATGCTCACGATCTTATACGGACTCGGGATTTTTGCGCTGTATTACAGTGCAGTCGCAATCGTCGCAGGAGTGCTCGGCGGATTTCCACTTGCTATCGTGATGATCCTCGCACTTGGAACCGGCGCCTACTGGGCCGCTTTCAAGGGAAGGCCGCGAAGCCGCTAACCTACATTTTTGTCTGCAGCCAATTTGCGCCCGTCCCAAGATCGACAACAAGCGGAATTGACAGTTGCGCAGCGCCTTCCATTTCTTCGCGTACCAGGACCTGAAGGACGTCCAGCTCTTCCGGCGGCGATTCGAAAACGAGCTCGTCGTGAACCTGGAGCAACATTTTCGCCGAGAGCTTTTCTTTCGTCAGGCGATTCCCAATTCGAATCATGGCGATCTTGATCAGGTCGGCCGCCGATCCCTGAATGGGGGAATTCGCGGCTGTTCGCTCGCCGAACGCCCGAATGTTGAAGTTTCTATCCCGGAGTTCGGGGATGTAGCGGCGTCGGCCGAAAATTGTCTGCACAAAACCGTGTTCGCGCGCGAACTCCACCATTGAGTCGAGATACCGGCGGACTCCAACAAACCGCTCGAAATATGTCGAGATGAACATCTTGGCTTCCCCGTGCTCGATGCCCAGCTGTCGCGAAAGCGCGTGTGGGCCCTGTCCGTATATTGTCGCAAAGTTGATCGTCTTGGCGCGCGCGCGCATTTCACTAGTCACGTCAGCTATGTCAACTTCGAAGATGATTGCCGCCGTTTGCTTGTGGATATCGCCGCCGGCCTTGAAAGCGTTCACGAAGGCAGCGTCGTCCGACAGGTGGGCGAGCAGCCGGAGCTCAATCTGTGAATAGTCCGCGGCAAGCAGGATCCAGCCCTTTCTGGGAATGAATCCTTTTCTAATGTCGCGACCAAGCTCACGCCGAATTGGAATGTTCTGAAGGTTCGGATCGCTGGAGGAAAGTCTTCCGGTCGAGGCAACCGTCTGGTTGAATGATGTGTGAAGGCGTCCCGATCTCGGACTCACCAGCGAGGGCAGGGTGTCGAGATACGTGTTCTCCAGCTTCGAGAGCTCGCGATATTCCATCAACAACACGGGCAAGGTGTGACCCTGGTCTGCTAAATCCTGGAGTACGCCGGCATCTGTAGACGGGCCGGTGCTTGTGCGCTTCAGGATCGGAAGGCCGAGCTTTTCAAACAGGATTTCGCGAAGCTTCGGGTTGGAGTTGATGTTGAATTCCTCGCCCGCGCTCAGATAAATCTTCTGCTCAACTTCCCGTCGCTCTCGCTGGAAACGTTCCTTGAGTGAAGCAAACCAGTGAAGATCAATCGTTATGCCTTCCCACTCCATGTCTGCGAGGACAGCTACAAGTGGAAGCTCGATTTCGTCGAGAAGCTTCCGGAGTGAATGCGTTTCCATCTGCGGCTCAAAGATCGCACGGAGCCGAAGCGACATGTCTGCGTCTTCGCACGAATAATCACGCGCAGCTTCAATGGCACATTCGTCAAACGGGATTGCAGACTTTCCCTTTCCGCACAAATCCGCGTACGACGTCATCGTTTGATCGAGATATTCGAGTGCGAGGACGTCCAGCCCGTGTGACCGCTTTCCGGGGTCCAGGATATAGCTCGCCAGCATGGTGTCGAACTCGAGGCCGCGGAGCGTGATACCCACCCGGCGAAGCGCGAGAACATCGGACTTGGAGTTCTGCGCAGTTTTTCGAATCAGGGGATCCTCTAACAGGTCACGAAACGACTTCATCTGCGGCGAGTTGAGGGCAGGGAGGTTTCTTACTTCGTCCGCCTTTCCTCTTAATGAAGTTTTTGCCCGCCCCTTTGACTTGATGATGACTTCATCTCCCCCCCGCTCCAGGCCGCGATCTTCCGGTGCGTCAGTAGCAGCTCTGTCGCCGCCGAAGTCGGCGAGCAGTTCCCCTTGTGCCGCGGAGCGAATTCTGTGACGCAGGGGGAAGTAGTAGGCTTCGCCTGGTGCGACCGCTATCGCTATGGAAATCAGGTCGGTTCGAAGTGGGCTGATGTTATTCACGGTGCTCGGATCAATCAGCGTTTCCGTATCGATCGCAATGGAACCGGCAGCCCGGGATCTCTTGATCGCTTGTTCAAGGAGCGCCAGCGTGTCCACGACGGTGTATTTGCGAACCGACTTTTCCTGCTCCACCGGAGCGCTTTGCCCGGGAGCAAGATCCTTCCCGGCCTCCTTGGCGTATCCATGAAATTCCAGCTGGACAAATAGGTCGCGCAAGCGCGCCTTATCAGGCGACTTGAGGCGCAGCGAGTCCAGGTCCAGCCAAACATCTAAATCGGTGCGAATTGTTACTAATTCTTTTGAGAGTCTTGCGTTGTCTGCGTGTTCAAGCAAGGCCTCACGAGGTCGCTTCTTCTTGATGTTTGCCGCGTTCGCGAGGATTGTCTCGAGATCGCCGTATTCATTGACGAGCTCGCACGCCGTCTTGTCGCCAATTCCCCGGACGCCGGGGACGTTGTCCGACGAGTCTCCGACGAGCGCGAGATAGTCTGTCACGCGGTTGGGCGGAACGCCGAGACGCTCATTGGCGTTTTCCATTCCGACCCAGTGTTCTTCCACCCTTGCCGTTCCACCGCGACCGGGATTCAAGAGCCACACACCGGGTTTTACAAGCTGCTGAAAATCCTTGTCTCCCGAAACAACCACAACATTCAGCTTTTTCTCGACGCACTGTTGTGCAAGGGCGCCAATGACATCGTCTGCCTCGTATCCCGGAAGCGCGATAATTGGTATCCGATATCCTTCCAGCATCTCGCAGATTCTTTCCATTCCCCGATCGAAGTCGGACTGCAGCTCTGCGCTGAGCTTTTCGCGGGTCGCCTTATAGGCGGGATAGCGCTCGTGCCGAAATGAAAGTCCGGAATCGTGCACCCATCCGAGATATTCGGGTTTGTGTTGCGCTAGCAGTCTCTGAATAAATGTTGCAATTCCCCATGCTGCCGACGTATTTTCGCCGCGGCTTGTTGTTAGGGGACGTGCAATAAGCGCGTAAAACGCACGATAAATCAGCGCGTAGCCGTCGATCAAAAAAACGCGCGGAGATTCGGGGAGGCGGGGGGTTGGTGCGGGCGATTCCATCTGACCCAATATAAAGCGCCCCCTCAGCTCAGGCGTTTACCTCGCGAGCACTCTCTGCGAGAGCGTTGAGAATTCTGCCTGGCTCGCCGAGCTCAATTGCCATCGCCCAATTCCAGAATCGTAAAAAACGAGCCTGGTGTTGTATTGACCATACTCCCATATCTGCACACGTCCACTTTGAGCGTAGACGCTGCGGTTTGTTTGATTGATTAACTGCTCGAAAACCTGATCGGGCTCCCCGAGGGTTACGAAGACCATACCACGGTCCGACATGTAACCCATCTCGCCGCCACTCCTGAAGCGAGCGTCTGCCAGCGTGAGCCGCGTGAAATATGCCTGCAGTCCTTCGTGCTCACTGGTTGACGGGACTGGATCTGTTGCTTGCCTGAATGCAGCCCATGCGCGTCCCCGCTGATCCACGGGAGTTTCTCGCAGAGCGCGGATTCTTTCCGCCCTCGCGAAGAAACGCAGCTTGCCGAGCAGTTCCTCATACGTCATTAGTGGAATTTCAGGACCGAAGCCAACGAAGATTCGCGTGCTCGAGCTGTCGGACGAGCCAATTCGTGCCACTGTCACAATGGAGACTCCGAGCCCGGTTCGGCCGACCGGAACCGCGACCAGGCGCGAGCTCAGTGAGCCGTTGCGTTCAAGCGTAATAGTATCGGACCATACTCCGACATTTCGCTCGTTGGAAATGCTTAGCCTGACGGGAGTTCGTGTCGCGCTTCCGTATCCTTCGAGATACAGAACAATTGCGCTGTCAATTCCAAAGGTGGCCGAACTTCGCGGAGTCGGGAGAAAGCGCGGAACAGAATCGAGGCTTCGCCTCGCATTTGCCTCATACACAACTATCGGCGTCGATAACATTCCCGCCGCGATCGCCGGAACTCTAACAAGCCCTTGTTGCGACGCCGCCCGGCTCGATCCCCCATCTCGCAAGGCGAGGCTGAGTTGGTACTGGCCTGGAGGGACGCGGAGGAAGCGCTGAAAAACAATGCTTTCGTCGGCGCGGGAGATTTCGCGAAAGCTCGATACTCGAACAATCTCTGACGCCGTAATTGATCGAACCGCGGCAGTATCACGGGAAAGGAGAATACGCACCTCGTATGGCGCCGAGAACTGTTCCTCCTGCCTGGTGAATGTCAGTGACCGGTTGGAGAACGAAGCCGTTACGAGCATGAGCGTCGTATCTGGCGACGTCGTTGCGAAATACGCGACTTTGCCGACGAACGGGAGCGGCGCATCTGAAGCCATGAGACCCATTTGCCGGTACACCGCTGCCATGTTTTCGCTGGTCGGAACTAGTCCTACAGTTCCAACGGGCTGGGCTGCAGTGCGTCCCGGCCTCGGTCCGGACGAACACCCTGCCGCGACAAGGAGACCGAGGGAAACGAACAGCAGCCCGAAATATTTTTTTATGCTCATCGCTCTATCCCCTCATATCGAAAATCGTTAGCTTCGGGCCGTGACCCGTGAAAGTCTGATTGGAAGCACAGTTGCAGGGTACAGGCTGCTGGATGAAGTGGGCGAAGGTGGTACATCCTCCGTGTACAAAGCGGAGCATCCCAGCCATGGTATTGTTGCACTCAAAATTCTCCGTCCAAAGTTACGCGAAGACCGGACCGCTGTGGCGCGCTTCGTTCGCGAAGCTCAATACGGCGCACGAGTCGTGCACCCCAATGTGGTGCGTACAATCGAGATCGGTCAGTCCGAGTCCGGACTTCACTTTCTCGCGATTGAATGGGCGACAGGTCAAATCCTCGACAAATATGCGAAGCAGAAGGCTCCACTGGAGCCTTCCGAGGTCGCTCAGATAATAACCCAGATAGCAGAAGCAGTTCAGGCTGCCCACCAGGCGAACATCGTTCACCGGGATCTGAAGCCCGAAAATATCATGTACGATCCTGAGTCCATGCGCATCAAGCTCCTGGATTTTGGAATTGCCGCAGATACACAGGCCAACGCCGATGAGCGATTGACAAGGGCAGGATTTTTCGTTGGATCCCTGATGTATGTCGCACCCGAGGCGCTGTCGGGCGAGTTGGTCTCGTCAGCCGCTGATCAATACAGCCTGGCAACAATCGCCTACTATCTGCTTACGCGGTGCCTACCCTACACGGCCAAATCCCCGCGCGAGATGTTCACACAACTCCTCACCACGGAGCCCGTCGCGCTCAATGCGGCAAAGGAAAAGCTGGAATTTCACCCGGAGCTGGAAGGGGTGGTGATGCAGGCGCTTTCAAAAAAGCCTGAAAAACGCTTTCCCGGAGTGCTGGAGTTCGCGGAGAACTTCACTGCAGCGACGAACCTCCCGCCCATTCAGAGCGGAATTTTTTCACGCGTTAAGGGCATTCTGAGAAGGAAGCCCTAGGGTACTGTCCGACGGGAGCCACAGTGTGAACGTGGATCCTTTTTCCACCTCGCTCCGGACTGTAATCTCACCGCCAAGAACGTGCGAGAGTCTCCTAGATATCGCCAAGCCAAGCCCGGTCCCGCGTGCGGATGAATCACCGCGAGACCCGGAGTTCACCTGCTCGAACTCTTCGAAGATGCGGGCCTGATCGCCGGCTGCGATTCCATAGCCTGTGTCGATGACCTGAATGGCAACCCAGGGGGTTCCCGCTTTGGTTCCAGAAAACGCGACAGCGCCCGGAAGGTGCGAGAGCTCGCTGTCTGTTGCGAGCCGCGCGCGCACAGTGACGCTTCCGCGTTCCGTGTATTTCACTGCATTTCCGATGAGGTTAACGAGTATCTGCCTAAGATGGCTTGGATCAGTGTGGATTCTTGGCAGTGCCGATGATACGGCGATTGAGGCCGCCAGGTTTTTCTCGCTCATTAACGACTCGACCTCGCTCACGACATCGAGAATGAATGCCGACAGATCTATTGCATCCGACTGTAGTTCGACTCTGCCCGCAGCCATTTTTGTAAGATCGAGAATCTGGTCAACCAGATGCCTAAGGTGCGTGGCCGACGCTTCGATTCTTTCAATTGGTTTCATCTGCCTGCTTGTGAGCTCCCCGTAAATTCCTTCACTCAGCAAATCCGCAAACCCGACAATTGCATTTAGCGGCGTTCGGAGTTCGTGCGAAACGTTTGCCAGGAATTCGCTCTTCATCCGGTTTACGCGAATCAGCTCCGATGACAGGTGCTCAAGCTCGCGTGATCGTTCGGAGAGGCGCCGTGCCTGACTGCGCTCGTGTCTGAGGGTAAGCGCAAAAACGACTGCCCCGGCCAGCATCAGCAGCCAGACAATCGGTGCTGTCAGAATGGCCTGCACGCCGCTTTGGTCAGGAAGAAGTTCTTTCATTGACTCAGATTGGTGACGCCTGTAACCTCACTCAAATGACTCCGCACGATACCCTGGTTAAAATGCTAGCACTCCGCTCGGCGCGCCGAGGACTTTTTACGCTGGCTTCCGGCAAACAGTCCAACCTTTACGTCGATGCGCGATTGACCACAATGAGTCCGGACGGACTTGCCCTCATTGGGGAGCTGGGATTCGAAGCAATCAATGAAAGCGGGTGGAACGTAAAAGCTGTTGGCGGGCTCACGCTAGGAGCCGACCCAATCGCTTACGCGATCAGCTACAGAAGCGCGGGTTCAGATAACCCCCTTCGGGCTTTCACGGTCCGCAAGACTCCAAAGGACCACGGAACTCAGCAGTTGATCGAAGGGCCGTTCCGCGCGGGCGATATTGTAGCAGTCGTGGAAGACGTCATTACGACCGGAGGGTCGGCCCTGCGCGCAATTCAGTCAATTCAAGCTGCGGGCGGAAAAGTCGCCGGAGTCCTCGCGCTCGTGGATCGTGAAGAGGGGGGACGGGAAAAGATTGAGGCACACCACTTTCCTGTGATGTGCCTCACGCGCGCATCGGAAATACGGCCGAATATTCCCGCCTAGTGAATAAGGTCCGCCGGCGCTGAAATCCGGCTTGATGCCAGCCATCCGGGCTGTGAGGCTACAGGCGAAAATTTGCGAAGCGTTGATACGTACGGAAGGATCAGCTCTTCGCGAAAGTGGCGGAGCATCGTATCGCCATCATAGCGCTGACGAAACACGACGGGCGACATTTTCATTACGGTTCGCACGTGACGCCCGAAGCTTTGGGGAGACGAATAGTCGAGATGGTTTGCAACGCTCGCTATTGAATATCCCGGGTTCTCGAAAAGCCGTGCCGCCCGAATCAGCCGCGCCAGACACAAATAGCGTTTTGGCGGAGGTAGGTGCGCACGAAAGAATCTGCTCATCAGCGTGCTTGGAAGAATATTCATCTGCCGCGCGAGATCGCGCACGGAGCCAACTCGCGGGGTCTGGACAAAGAGAAGCTCGAAAAATCTCCAGCAGTCATTGGGCGCACCAACCAGGTCCTCGTTGATCTGGCCGAGCGCACTGCGCTGGAGATCTCCTGCCTTCTCTGCGACGAGTATGTCGCGCAGCGCCTGCCAGCCAGCTGGCTGGCGTGCATCAATAAGTGCGCGCACGCCGAGCTGGCCAAGCGAAAGAACCGCCTGGGGTGTGGTGTAGTCTGTTTCGGTGAGGAGCGCGAGCGCCGGCACTCGCGGAAACTCGCGCACAAGTGCAGCCATGCGGGCGCTCGGCTGCGCACCGAATCGCGCAACGGACACTAGAACTGCGCTTGCGCGACGTTCGCGAAGGTCAGAAATCACTTCATCAAACGATTCTCTATGAAGTGCGCGGTACACCCCTTCGGTCGCGGCGTCCACGCGCGCCCGCTCGCGCGACGTGAGAACCGTTGCGACCGGAGGTAGATCGGTAAAGCGCTTTGACGTTGTGGGATTCATTCGGACTCCGGGAAAAGGTTGGGTTGGGTTGGTTTTCCGGACTTTACGTGCAACGCGTCAGAAATCCGTCATCTGTCACAGGCGGGAGAACGAGTGTGGAGGCCGGCGTCGTTGGCTATATTGAGGAGCGCTAAACGTCGGATGATCGCGAATAAAGCGGAAACGCATTATTCGAGGAAAGTCCGGGCTCCATTGAACAGACTGCCAGGTAACGCCTGGGCGTGAAGCGATTCACGACGGACAGTGCCACAGAAAACAGACCGCTTCCTTCGGGAAGCAAGGGTGAAAAGGTGGGGTAAGAGCCCACCGCGTTCCTGGCAACAGGGGCGGCATGGTAAACCCCAGTCGGAGCAAGGCCAAGTAAGCGGTGAGAGCGTTCTTCTCGACAAAGACACCGCGGGTAGGCCGCTAGAGGGTGCGGGCGACCGCACTCCGAGAGAAATGATCATCCGGGCAGCGAAAGTTGTCCGACAGAACCCGGCTTATAGACGTTGTGCGCCACATTCAGAGGCAGCTGTTCCACTTCCGTGGAGGGCTGCCTCTGTTTTTTGTTTGCGCAGAGCGCAAGTTTGCAGGATGACATTTTGCTTATCTCGAAATCCGCGGTCTCGGCACCTGTTTTGGAAAGCCTGGCTGCCAGTAGTCGGCGGAATAATCGCTGCGTGTACACCGGGCCCTGCTTCCGGCACGCCTGATCCTGTAGTGAAAACAGAGAACAGCCATGTCGGGGATTACGATCCGAACACCAACACCGGCTGTCTTGGCTGCGGAATGCAAACGTTCAAGATGGTCGTGCTGGAGCCCGTTGCCGTAGGTACCAGTCGCGACAGCGTTTTCGTGATACTTCGGAAAATATATTCCGCGCTCGGTGTGGAAGTAAAAGCGCAAAGCCCCGAGACAGGCGAACTTGGCAACCGACAGTTCATTCGCACTTCCCGGCTTGGCGGGACATTTTTGCACGAGTATTTAAACTGCGGCCAATCGCTCACGGGGCCTACTGCAGACACCTACCGGATTCAGCTTACGCTCATGTCGTACGTCACGGTGAGTCCGTCCGGATCCGTTGTGAAAAGCCAGCTCAGCGCGCGCGCGTATGATACCGGCGCCGGCCAGGGCTCGACGGCCTGCGAATCAACCGGAGTTCTGGAGCAAAAAATCAGAAATGCGCTGCTGACCGCACTGCCGGAGAAAACGGGCAGGTAGGCTTAGTCTACCAGCCTCAGCGGCATTACAAGGCACATGTAGCTTGCGGGATCGGACCAGCCTTCTGGCTCCACCGTGGCCGCGCGCTCTGGGGCCTTGAAGGTCAGCTTCACTTCATCGGTTGGCATATAGCGCAAAATCTCGAGGAGATAGTTCGCGTTGAACCCGATGTCGAGCGGGTCCCCGTTGTAGCGGATCGGAAGTTCGTCCTGTGCTTCTCCCAGGTCCGGGGTCTGGACGCTGAACTTCAACATCCCCGAATTGAATGACAGGCGAATTCTGTGCGTCTGGTCGGATGCCACGATCGACATACGGCGAAGAGCGCTCATCAGGGAATTCTTGTCTGCGATCGCAACGCGATCGTTGTCCTTCGGGATTACCTGGTCGTAGTTCGGATATGGGCCTTCGATAAGCCGTGTGAAGACGGCAGTGAAGGGCGAGCGGAATCCGATATGGTTGTCTCCGCGCGCGATTTCCAGCTCTTCTTCTGCTGGAAACAGTTTTCGAACCTGTTCGAGCGCCTTAGGAGGAACGATGAGGTCGCTGGATGGTGCTTTTGTTTCGCCGACGGTTGCCATCTCCATTTTTGCGAGACGGTGTCCATTGGTCGCAACCATTCGCATGCTCTCGGGCCTTAGCTCCCAGAGAACTCCGTTCAGTATCGGCCTGCTCTCTTCGGTTGACACGGCGAAAGATGTATGCGAGATCAGCTTCTGAAGATCGCCCGACCGTATGCGCCAGCTGTCGGCAAACTTTACCGACGGAAAGGTCGGGAATTCGTCTTTAGGGAGCCCAAGCAGCTTAAACTTGGACCTGCCGCACTCAAGGGTGATTCTTTGCTCGTTTACAGCCGCAATTTTTACGGGGGCGGGGGGAAGTTCGCGGGCAATCTCGGTAAGCTTCTTGGCCGGAATCGTAACAGATCCCTGGGTCTCTACGTCAGCGGCTATTTCCGTACTGATGGCAATATCGAGATCGGTTCCGGACAGCCGGATCCCGCGCTCGGTGGTTTCAACGAGAATATTCGCCAGAACGGGAAGGGTCGTCTTTGCCGGTATGCTAGCGGCAACGGCTCCCAGACCTTCCTGAAGTTTTTCGCGAGATATCGTGAAACGCATCCAGCTCCCCTATGTGGACGAAACAGTGATTCCTGCTGTGTTACTGAATTGATTAAAGAAAAGCAGTAGTAGCAGTACGGAGTGTGGACTTGTTGAGAAGTGCTCTAAGTTATGTCTCACAAGCAACTTTCGCCATTCCGAATGTGTGTTTGAAATGTGCAGAGCCCAACACTTTCAACATCTTTCCCCCACATCCGAAAAAGACGTTCGCATAATCCACAGCTGAGCCGATTGTCAGCGGTCATTTTGTTGAAGGGAGCGCCGCACTTTGTTGACACGGTTCTGGAAATCCGGATCGCTCGTAATGTTTTCGGCGACCTTCTCGATGCTATGAATCACAGTACTATGATCGCGGCCGCCGAAAGCGTTACCGATTTCGACTAGCTGAGTCCTTAAAAGCTCGCGGGTGAGATACATGGCGACCTGACGCGGAACCGTAAGGGTCTTGGTCCGGGTCTTGGAGCGTAGACCCTCGGCAGTCACTCCCCACTCACGTGCGACGGCCTGTTGAATCGTGCCGACACTTACGGCGCCATCGCCGCCGCCTGCGGCCTCCTGGTTACGCAGTTTGTCCCGGAGAGCTTCCCGGGCAAGGTCCACGTTAATTTCGCGGTGACGCAGCGAAGCAAATGCAAGCAGCTTGATGATCGAGCCCTCAAGCTCGCGCACGCTGGCGGTGACATTTTCGGCGACGAAGTAAATGACTTCGTCGGGAATAGTCATTTCCAGGTGATCGATTTCTGCCTTGCGCCTGAGGATGGCAACACGGTGCTCGAAGTCGGGAAGCTGGATGTCGGCGACCATGCCCCACTGCAGGCGGGTGACTAGCCGGGCCTCGAGACCGGAGATCTCCGTGGGCGGCCTGTCGCTGGTCAAAACGATCTGCCGGCCGGCTTCATATAGAGTGTTAAAGGTGTGAAAGAACTCTTCCTTCGTGGAATCCTTTCCCTTTAGAAAGTGCACGTCGTCGATGAGAAAGACGTCCGACTCTTCCCGATAGCGGCGCCGAAAATCAATTCTTGGATCGCCCTGCACTCCCTGACCCTGGATTGCGGTGATGAATTCGTTGGTGAACTGCTCGGTGCTTATGTAGCGGATACGGGTATCGGGCTTATGAGTCAGAATTTCATGCGCAATTGCCTGCATGAGGTGCGTTTTCCCGGTTCCGGTGGGACCGTAAATGAAGAGCGGGTTGTATACCTTTCCCGGGGTTCTGGACACGGCGTGAGCTGCCGTTGCCGCCAACTCGTTAGACTTTCCGATGACGAACTGATCAAAGGTATAGCGATCGTTAAGTGGCGCTGAAATGGCGCCGGAATGCCCCATTGGTGGCTTCGCTTTCGGCTGAGAATTCAGGAAGATATCCATCTGGGATCGCTTTGCCCGTTCTTCGCTTGCCCGGAAAACCACGGTCATTGGATGGCCCAACGCCATCGGTGCTACCCCCGATAAAATACTCGCGTACTTGCGCGATCCGAGCTCCGCGGTAAAGTCGTCGGGGGCTTCGACCAGAAGCGAGTAGCCATCGACCGTGACGGGCCGAGTGGGTTCGAGAAAAGTTTTGTAGGCGGCTTCCGTGATTTCGCGCGGATACTCCTGGCGAGCACACGCGAGCAGCCGGATCCAGACTTCGGTTGGGGTCAGCGACATGTTGGGCCGGCTAGGCTACCGAAAAAATGTGGAAAAGTCAATGCACCCCCATGTGAATTGCGGTTACGTCACTTGATGTATCTCTGTGTCAGGGTTAGCTTTGAAGGCTCTTTGCATGATTTTCAGTAACCTTCGGGAGTAGCACTGATGGGCAAGCCGACATATCGTCCCCGCAACAAGCGCCGTATTCGCACACACGGCTTTATGACTCGCATGGCAACCAAGTGGGGCCGCGAAGTTTTGAGTCGCCGCCGCAAGAAAGGCCGGAAGCGTTTGACGGTCCAACTGCCTAGCAAGTACGCCGGCGTCTAAACGCCTCGCGTTCCCTCGGAGCAGGCGGGTTGTGAGGGACAGTGAAATTCAGAAACTCAGACGAACAGGGAAGCGGATACTGACTGCGCACTTCGAAGTGCGGGCGTCCGATTCCCTGTTTTCGCAGGGCAGAATCGGGGTGATCGTTCCGAAGTTTGGCAATACGATTGTCGAGCGAAACCGGCTTAGGCGGCAGGTGCGCGAAATCGCGCGAACTGTCCTGTTCCCCGGGATCGGGAGCCGCGATGTGTTGATCAAGGCTCTAGCGTCAGCATATGGCGGCGAGTTCAACTCGCTGCGCGACGAACTCGCCGGTATTGCACCAGGGCTTACGGGAAAGCAACAATGAAACTTGTATTCACATTTTTCATTCGGGGCTACCAGCTCTTTCTTTCGCCGCTTTTTCCTGCATCGTGCCGCTATTATCCAACTTGTTCGCAGTACGCGATCGAGGCCATTGAAAAACACGGCGCGCTGAAGGGCTTGATGTACTCTGCACGACGACTTTCACGCTGCCATCCGTTCAGTGCCGGCGGATTTGACCCAATACCGTAAATGGACAGAAGATTTCTTGTAGCGCTCTTACTGAGTGCCGTTGTAATTGGCGTTACGCCCTGGATTTTCCCTTCGCCGAAGACGGCGGCTCCCACCACGACTACGAGCGTTGATCGTGCTGCCGCGCAAACTCCGGAAAACAGTGCGGCGCCTGCGGCAGCGGCACCTCCGGGAGAAGCTCCCGCCTCGGCAGCGATCGGTGCGGAGCAGAGTGGATCGGCGATAGCAACTCTTTCGGACACGGTTTTTGTGAACACGCCCAAAGTCGAATATGGATTCAGCGCTCTGGGTGCAACTCCGGTTTTCGTCGGAGTAAAAGCGTATCCGAACCAGCGAAAACCCAAGGAGAACGTCGAACTGACATCCGGACGGCTCCCGCTGCTGAGATACCGCCTCATCTCAGGACGTGACACACTTCGACTGGATCAGACAATTTTTTCCAGCTCCAGAAGCCAGACTCGCAGCGGCGCTGAAGTGATTCAGTTTAGGGGAACCGCGGGCGGTGCAGCAGTCACGATTGCCTACACTCTCGACACTGCGGGGTACGCGGCGCACGTCCGGGGAACGGTAGTTGACGCGGCCTCGCCGGCGTTTCTGCTGATCGATCTGCCCACAACACTCCCCTCGTCAGAGTCGGACAGCATTCAGGATTTCTCGCACCTGGCATATGCCTTCAAGCCAACGAACGACAACGCCAGCAGCGTTGCCTTCCGCAAGCTCGATCCGGGCGAATCAAAACTCGAACGCGGCCCGCTCAGCTGGGCTGCTGTGAAGAACAAATATTTTGTTCTTGGAATTCTCGGGGCGAAGGGGCTTCCCGCATTCTCCGAAGTCTTGTTCGTGGGTGGCCCGCGCAGCTCGAAGATCGTTACGCAAGCTTCCGCAACCGTCGTGCAGTCCGTGCAAAACGGGGCGTTCGGGTTTGACGTCTACGCTGGTCCGCAGGAATGGAGGCAGCTGATCTCCATGGGCCGCGACTTCGACCACGTGAACCCGTACGGATGGTCGTTCATGCGAGGAATCGTCCAGCCCGTCGCCGCGCTCGTGATTCAGTCGCTTCTCTGGATGCACCAGGTCCTGAAGCTCAGTTACGGCTGGGTGCTGGTGATCTTCGGCGTCGCGATTCGCTTCCTCCTCTGGCCATTGAATCAAAAGGCCATGCGCTCGCAGCTAAAACTTCAGGAGATGCAGCCCCGGCTCCAGGAAGTTCAGAAGAAATATCAGAGCAATCCGGAGAAACAGCGGGAAGAGATTATGAAGGTGTATCGAGACAGCGGATCGAGTCCGCTCGCACCGCTCGCGGGCTGTCTCCCAATGCTTATTCCGATGCCGATTTTCTTTGCGCTCTTCTTCGTGTTTCAGAACACGATCGAATTTCGCGGAGTTCCGTTCCTCTGGCTTCTGGACATCTCAGTAAAGGACCCGTTTTACATCCTTCCGCTTCTGATGGGAATCTCCATGTTCCTGCTATCGTGGGTGGGAATGCGCAACTCGCCTCCCAACCCCCAGGCAAAAATGATGGGCTACGTATTCCCGGTGATGATGACGGTGATGCTTGCGAACATGGCTTCAGGGCTGAACCTGTACTACACGGCGCAGAACTTTGCCGCTATTCCGCAGCAGTGGCTGATTGCCAAGGAGCGAGGCAAGAAGAAAGTACCCGCCAAGTAATATGCAGGTCACCTACGTTGGTCACGCGACGCTGCTCATCGAACTTGCAGGGAAGAAGTTTCTTACGGATCCGAATTTCGATTCGTCACTCGGCAGGTTTCTAGCTCGCGTTTCCGAGCCTGGCATTGCGCTGGACGCGCTCCCGGCGCTCGACATGATTCTGCTTTCCCACGCACACGCAGACCACCTGTCGTTCAAGTCTCTGGATGCGCTCCGCGGTGTTCCGATAGTAGCGCCGCCCGTAATTGCTAAGTGGCTGAAGAAGCTGGGCTACGCTGATACAATCCCGCTCGCTCCCGGCGAAATGCTGCAATTCGGAGGCGTGGAAATACATGTGGCCGAAGCAACGCACAGGGGAAATCGCTACGGAGTGGACAGGTGGCGGAGCGCGGCTAATATGTATCTATTAGATACTAATATCTTCAGCTGCTTCTTTGCCGGTGACACAGCGCTAACAACTGAAACACCAGGCCTTGTTGAAAAACACGTGCGGGGTCGTGGACGCCAGCTTGATCTCGCGCTTCTTCCAATCGGACACGCGCCAGCATGGAAGCCAGGATTTCGGAAGGGCCACCTGACGAGTGCCGATGCGCTCACACTCTTTGAGCAGCTCGATGCGCGTTACCTGATCCCCTATCACTGGGGAACATTCAACCATGTCACGTCCACTGCATTTGATGCAATCGTGAGACTTCGTGGGCACATGGACTCACATCACCGGAAAGCCGACATAAAAATCCTAGAGCCGGGAATGTCGTATGTGGTTGAGTCGGCCGCAGGCACCCGGGCGGTCTGATGCGCGTGAGCAGGAGCGATGTTTTTCGTTCGCTTCCAGGCATGGATGACACAATTGTAGCAATTGCCACCGCGACAGGCAGAGGTGCGATTGCAGTTATAAGGCTTAGCGGAGCAAGCGCCCTGGAAATTGCCAGACGTCATATCTCCCAATGGTCAGATGGACACCATCAGGTCCGGCTTGCAGAGGTTCGTGGGTCCGACGGAAGCATTCTGGATCGAGCGCTGGTATCCGTGTTTATCGCTCCCAATTCATTTACCGGCGAAGACGTGGTGGAAATCTCCACCCATGGCGGACATATCGTACCGCAATCAATTGTTGCCGCACTGCTCGCCAGCGGCGCCCGTCAGGCTGAAGCCGGAGAGTTTACGCGTCGCGCCGTTGCAAACGGAAAAATTGACCTAACTCAGGCCGAGGCAATCGCGGACCTGGTCGATGCCCGCTCGCGGGGAATGCAGAAGGCAGCCCTATCTCAACTGGACGGCGCGCTCTCGCTCAGAATCAGCGAACTCCGCGAATCGATCCTCCAGCTGGAAGCCTACCTCGCATACGACATAGACTTTCCCGAGGAAGATGATGGTCCGATCAGCCAGGGAAAAATCATTGCGGAGGCCAGCGCTACGCTTGTATCCCTCCGCGCATTGATCTCGACAGGATCCGCAGGCGAGCTGGTACGCGATGGAGCCATTGTCGTGATAGCCGGTCCGCCAAATGTGGGGAAGTCGTCCCTCTTCAATGCACTGCTTGGTCATTCGCGTGCAATCGTCACCGACATTCCGGGAACCACACGCGATGCTCTCGAAGCGGTTGTGGATGCGGGAGACTTTCCGGTTCGACTGGTCGACACCGCGGGTCTTCGCGTGTCCACTGACTATGTGGAACAGCTCGGAATTGAAGTCAGCATGAAATACCTTTCGGCCGCGGACATAGTAATCGCGTGCGGCGAGTCGAGTCCGCAGCTCGAGTCCACGGTTGAGTCCCTTAGAACGATAACGGCCGCGCGAATTCTGCCTGCACTTACTAAAACCGATTTAGTAACACAAAGCGCCAAAATAAAACCGACGCCGAGCGATACGATTGAGATAAGCACCGTGACGGGAGCCGGGATCGAGAGCCTGCTTGAGGAAATCCAAAAGGCTTTATCTGCCGAGCACCCGCTACCGGCAGATACTCCGCTTCTTACGCGCGCCCGACACCTGAAGGCGGTCGAGCTTGCCGCCGCAGAACTTGAAGAATTCATCACACAATGGAGCTCTGGCAGCATGCCCGCGACCGTGGCGGCGGTTCACATAAGAGCGGCCGCGACCTCGCTGGAGGAAATGATCGGAACCGTGGACGTCGAGCACGTGCTCGACGTCGTGTTCAGATCGTTTTGCGTTGGTAAATAGGCTTAAGCCGACGCGGCAGCGGTGCTGCCGAGGCTCAAGAGATCCTGAGTGCTAGCTCGCACAGTCCACGCGGGTCCCTTAGAGCTCATCGCGCGCTCAACCATTTTTGCGCCGATGTAGTATCCGGATCGCTCCGGAAGGACATGCTTTTCAAAAGCTCTCGCGTCATCGCTCATTCCGCCGGAGAGATAGCGTAGCCTGAGCCCTAGTCCGGAGCGATCCAACTCGTCGGTCAGCGCGCGGATAACCACGGGCTCAAGCTCTCTGACACGCGAGTAGTCACGCCTGTTGTAGCCGTAATATTCCCAAGCCGCGTGACCAGGAGCGGCAAGCTTTGCGAACTGAACACCAATTCCTTCGTTTACGAGCAGTTCGCGCAGCGTCGCGTCGCGCCCCGTGTCCCAATAGGAGTAGGATCCAGAATCCGAAACGAGACTTTTCATCTCGCTTCGGCTTGTGGGCGAGGTGTAGCGGATCGCGTGCGCGATTTCGTGAGCAAGCCAGAGTGGAACAAGCTCCGGATCGAGCCCCAAGCCCTGAGTTTCGGGATTTGCGACGCTCGTAAAGTGTTCCAGGCACACAAAAGCGACGCCCTTTCCGTCCACGACGAGCTCGCCGGCATTGGCCGCACCAACGCCAACCATCAATACAACGTCGAAGTCCACGTCGCTCTCGAGGAGCGACCGGCAGTGCTCTTCTGCGTTCCTGGCGAGTGAAACGATGTCAATTCGCTCCAGCATGGTGCGAAGATCCACACGACCCGCCAATGCCGCAGACCTGACTACTTCCTGAAAATGCGGGCCAGCGGGGTCAAGGACATAGTTGTGCCAGTACGACTCTAGGAGACGACGATGTGATTCGAAGTAGCGGAGATAGGCGGCGACACGATCTGTACTGTTGTGGACTGCAAAGAAATCGGGAAGGAGGTTGATGAGCATCAACGACCGGGTCGCGGGTGGTGCGCGTCGCAACGCGCTTAGTGGGCTGGGAGAAGATATGAGAAAAAAAATTTCTCTACAAGGGTTTCATTTTCAAAAAAAAGATTACGAGATCGCGCCAGGAAAATCGCTTGGCACAGTTATTCCTTTATCGACCTAGAGTGAGTGCGTGAATTGCGGAGGTAACGATGACAACGCTGCGCCAAATCCAGCTGCACTGCCCGATCTGCGGGGCGCTATTTCGCTCGCAGGCCGTCGTTTCAACGAACGCATTCGGTGGAAAGCGCACCGATTTTCACGAGAGGGCTACGGGAACACAGCCTCTCGCCTATCTGATTCATATGTGCAGGGAGTGTGGCTTCTCGGGAGGCGAACGGGACTTTACTCCGGAAGCAGAGGTTAGTCAGCTCGTACGTGAGCATGTATTGAATCGCCTCGCGCCGGTTCGGGCCTCCAGCGAGGCAACGGGCTCGGAGAAGTACGAGTCTGCGTCAAAGGTCGCAGAGTGGCAGGGAATGGACTCGCGTCATATCGCGGACCTTCTCCTTCGTGCCGCTTGGTGCTGTGTGGATGAAGCGGACAGTGAAGCCGAGCGGTATTTTCGCCGCCAAGCCGCGTGGGCCTTTGAAAGAGCCCTGGAAAACTATGACACGGTGCCCAGGGACGAACGCGCAGTGCTTACGTACCTTATAGGTGAGCTCTGGAGACGGGTTGGAGATTTAACGCAGGCAAATGCCTGGTTCGACCTCGTGGCTGACGAGGTGACAAGCTCTTCGGCGCAGCAATGGATTGTTGACGCGGCCCATCAGCAGCGTACGAAACCGCGCGAGTGGTTCGGCTAGCGCGTTCCGAAGAGGCGATCGCCGGCATCGCCGAGGCCCGGCAGGATATATCCCTGGCCATTGAGCTCTCGATCGAGTGCGGCGCAGTAGATCGGAACATCAGGGTGTGCTTCGCTGAGACGTCGAACCCCTTGTGGGGCGGCTACAAGGCACAGCATTCGAATTCTCGTCGCCCCCGCACGCTTGAGAGAAGACACAGCCGCGGCGGCACTGCCTCCCGTGGCAAGCATCGGATCAAGCACAAAGAAATCACGCTCAGCCGTATCGCCCGGAACTTTGAAATAATAGTCCACGGGCTCCAGCGTTTCATGGTCCCGGTAGATCCCGATGTGCCCAACGCGCGCAGCAGGCACAAGGCGAAGAATTCCCTCTACCATTCCAAGTCCCGCGCGGAGAATGGGGACGAGGGTCAGCTTCTTTCCGCTGATATGCCACCCCTTCGTGCGCTCAAGGGGCGTATCAACCTCTACGGAATCAATCGTGAGGTCGATTGTGGCTTCATACGCCATAAGCATCGCGATTTCATCTACGAGCTCCTTGAAAATCTTGGTAGGAGTGGATTGATCGCGAAGAATGGTCAGCTTGTGCTGAACAAGCGGATGCCGGATTATTGTCAGAGTAGGAAATTCTGCGATGCGCTCTACCATGCCCTCATTCCTCGAGCCACAATCCTGGCGTAGGCCGTTTTTGTTGCCGCCTGCTGCAAGGACAAACTAACGAATCCAGCATAATGAAAGAGTATCAAGCGGTAGTCGTCAAATTGACTCGCAGAACGCGTGAAGACGAAGATACGCTTACCGATCTTCTGAACGAGCGCAGTCGGGGAGGGTGGGAGCCAGCCGGAATGTCCCAGGACGCAGAGCGCCTGATCATTCTGTTTTCGCGAGAAGCGCTGGCCGAAGGTTAGCGGCGTGGAGATAACGTTTGTTGGAGCTGCCCGCGAGGTTACGGGTTCGTGCCATCTTCTTCGCGTCAATGGGCACACAATTGCCCTCGATTGCGGAATGTTTCAGGGGCACCGCAGTGAGTCGGATGCGAAAAATCATGTTCTTCCGCTGCCAATCGCCGAGCTGGATGCTGTAGTTCTTTCGCACGCCCACATCGACCATGCCGGGCGTTTGCCTTTTCTGGTAGCACAGGGCTACGGCAAGACAATTTGGGCGACAGCGGCGACGCGTGATCTGTCCGCGATTATGCTGGCGGACGCGGCGCACATCCAGGAGAAGGATGCGGAATTCCTGGCCCGCAGAAAAAAGGCCTTTACTGAGCCGCTCTACGGTTTGCGCCACTCCGTGAAGACTATGGATCTGATGGTAGGCGTACCGTACGGCAAACCGTTTGAAGTCGTTCCCGGTGTTCGTGCCACCTACGTCGACGCAGGGCACATCCTCGGCTCTGCATCCGTGGTGCTCGAATGCACGGAAGGAAACTCTAAGAAGACGCTGGTCTTCTCTGGCGACGTTGGACGGTCCGGACTCGATATTATTCGCGACCCGGATCCGCCGACAGGAGCGGACGTGGTCATCATGGAATCTACGTACGGGAATCGCGACCACGATTCAGTTGCAAACGCGCGAGTGCGGCTGGGGCAAGTGGTTCGCGACACCGTTGCACGTGGGGGTCGCGTCATAATCCCCGCATTCGCCGTTGGCCGCACGCAGGAGATCGTCTATTCACTGCATTCGCTCCAGCGAGAAGGCGCGATTCCGTCAATTCCGATCTACATCGACAGTCCTTTGGCGATCGACGCAACGACTGTGTTCGAGATGCATCCTGAGGCGTTCGACATGACTGAAAAGATGGTTCAGACAGTTCCGGAGATGTTTAGGTTCCCGCTCGTTCAGTACACGCGTGACGTCGAGGAGTCGAAGGCTCTCAACAGGGCAACCGGCCCGATGGTAATTATCGCGGCGTCTGGCATGGCAGAGGCGGGCCGCATCCTGCACCACCTTGCGAACAACGCCTCGGATCCTCGGAATACCATCCTGATAGTAGGATTTCAGGCAGAGCACACGCTCGGCCGACGAATCGTCGAGAAGAGACCTGTCTTGAAGATTTTCGGCGACGACGTTCCGCTGCGCGCCCAGGTAGAGGTGATCAATGGGTACAGCGCTCACGCTGACCGCGGCGAGCTAGCCGCGTGGATCGATGCGGTAAAGGCAAAGTCTCCTGCCCTTTCCAAGGTTTATTTGGTTCATGGCGAGCCGGAAGCTCAGGACGAACTGCAAAAAACCCTCTCTAGCAAAGGTTTTTCCGTCGACTGCCCTGTTCCGCACACAACAGTTCAGTTTTAGCGGCGAGAATGAAGCGAAGGACATTACGAATCTGGGGTTTTTTTGTCAGCGCTCTGCTGACTGCTGTTCTCGTCTGGATGGTATCAACACTTGCAGTGCTGGCGTGGGGAGCGTTTGATCAAGCCAGAAACGCCGATGCCATCGTAGTGCTTGGCGCGGCCCAATACGCCGGAAAGCCCTCACCTGTATTAAAAGCAAGGCTTGATCATGCACTGGAGCTCTGGCGCACCGGGATGGCTCATCGTCTGATTTTGACGGGCGGCAAGGGAACCGGGGATACAACCAGTGAAGCCGCAGTTGGCAGGGTGTATGCGCAAAAGCACGGAGTACCCGACAGCGCGATTCTCCTGGAGACGACGGGGCGGACCACGCGCGAATCCATGCAAACAGTTGCGCGGATTATGGAGTCCAAGGGTTTACGAAGCGCAATCCTTGTGAGCGACCCGTTTCACATGCTGAGGCTTTGGATCATCGCTCGGCGCTTAGGATTCACTCCCTACACGTCGCCTACGCTTACAAGCCCGATATCACCGAATCGCGAACAGCGCTGGAAGTATATTCTGGGTGAATCTGTGAAAGTGCCGGCGGCATTCTTTTTTGAGGGGAACTGGTGAGAATTTATTTAGTGCGAAAAAGCTACTTATTGGCGGCAGCGGTCGCGTTCGTGGCGGTATCCCACGCGAGTGCGCAGGAGGTTCCGCGGCTCAAGTTCGAGAAGTACACGCTTTCCAACGGTCTTGAAGTCATTCTGCACGAAGATCATTCGACCCCGATTGTATCAGTGAACACCTGGTTCAAGGTTGGATCTGGCGACGAAAAGCCGGGACGTACGGGGTTCGCGCACTTGTTCGAGCACCTCATGTTCATGGGCTCGCAGAACGTACCCGTAGGCGACTTCGATAAGCTGCTAGAATCAGCCGGCGCTACGAACAACGGATCGACGACAGAAGATCGAACCAACTATTACGAAAACCTGCCATCGAACGCACTCGCGCTTGCTCTTTGGCTGGACGCGGACAGAATGGGATACCTGCTTACCACCATGGACCTCGCAAAAGTCAATCTCCAGCGTGACGTGGTAAAGAATGAACGCAGGCAAAGCTACGACAATGCTCCTTACGGGCGTGCTGACGAGACGATTCTCGCGGCACTGTATCCGAAATCGCATCCGTACTCCTGGCCCGTAATCGGATCGATGGCGGACCTGAGCGCGGCGTCTGTGGACGACGTGAAGAATTTCTTCCGGACCTACTACGCTCCCAACAACGCGACCCTGTCAATCGCCGGCGATTTTAATCCGGCAGAAGCAAAGCGTCTGGTCGCGAAATACTTCAGCGCCATTCCTCGTGGACCAAAACTTCCTCCGCGTCCTTCTTTGCCCGCAGTCAAGGTTGCAAAGGACACTTTCCTTGTACTGGAAGACAAGGTTCAGCTCCCGCGCGTTTACTATACCTGGCCGACAGTAAAGGCATACAACGCAGACGAAGCGCCGCTCGATGTGCTCGCCTCCGTTCTCGCGAGTGACAAGAATTCCCGCCTCTACAAGCGGCTCGTTTACGATCTGCAGACTGCGCAGACCGTGCGCGCATCACAGCAGTCGGGCCGACTAGCCGGAGTATTTCAAATCGACCTTCTTCCAAAGCCGGGCAACAAGCCGGCGGATCTGGACAAGATGGTCCGCGAAGAAATCCAGAGGATCATTGCGAGCGGGATTACTCCTCGCGAGCTGCAGCGGGTAAAGAACTCCTACAAGTCGCTCTTCCTGAACAGGCTTGCAAGCATCGGAGGGTTCGGTGGCAAGGCCGATCTACTAAATGAATACAACTACGGCGTCGGTACTCCCGACTACGTGCAGCAGGATGCTGCGCGCTACCAGAAGGTCACGATGGCCGACGTACAGCGTGTCGCGCAAAAGTATCTCTCAACTCCGAAAATCGTACTAACTGTCGTTCCTGAGGGAAAAACAGACTTGATGCTCACATCCAATGGAGGCGACAAATGAAAACCACCGCATTCGTCGCCGCGTCCCTCATTGTTGGCATTGCGTCGCAGCCGCTGTCAGCACAGGCGGATTTGACGAAGGCACCAACACTAGGTCCACCTAAAGAAATGAAGCTGCCGCCGATCGTTCGGCGTCAGCTTGCGAACGGGCTGCAGCTGATGATCGTGGAACAACATGAGCTGCCAGTCGCGGATTTCGTGCTTGTGATACGAAGCGGTGGAACGGCGGATCCCTCGAGCAAGGCGGGAACCGCGAGCCTCACCAGCTTGATGCTCAAAGAAGGAACACCCACGCGGTCGAGTCTCGACATTGCTGACCAGACGGCGTTCCTCGGAATCTCGCTCTTAACCAGCAGTTCCTGGGATGCAACGTCGGTGAGCGTGCACACGCCAACCGGACAGCTCGACTCGGCGCTCGCACTGTTTGCGGATGTTGTGCTTCATCCGTCCTTCCCCGCGAAGGAATTCGATCGAATCCGCAAGAATCGCCTTACCGACATCCTCCAGATCAAGGATCGCGGACCGAGTATAGCCGATCAGGCATATGCGTCGATTCTCTATGGCGGCCAGCATCCGTATGGCACGCCGATGATTGGAACGCAGACAAGTATTGAATCGCTCGAGGTGGATGATTTAAAGTCGTTTTACACAGGCGAATTCAAACCGAATAATGCAACGCTGATCGTGGTGGGCGATGTGCGCCCCGCGGACGTCGAACGCCGGGTGAACGCTATGTTTGGCGGATGGCCGCGTGGGGACATTCAGCAGAGAAGCTTCGCAAATCCTCCGGCTTCGCAACAAACGACGATCTATCTGATCGATAAACCGGGAGCTCCCCAGTCGTCCTTCCGGATCGGAAGTGTTGGCGTTCCGCGTTCCACAAAGGATTTCTTTGCACTGAGCGTTCTCAACACAGTTCTCGGTGGGTCTTTCACAAGCAGGCTGAACAACACGCTGCGCGAAGTTAAGGGCTACACGTACGGAGCGCGCTCGGGTTTTGACATGAGAAAGATGGCAGGCCCTTTCACGGCGTCGGCGGAAGTTGTCGCCGGGAAGAGCGACTCAGCGCTTTTGGTCTTTATGAGTGAGCTCAACGCAATCAGGCAAACCGTGCCGGCTGAGGAGCTTCTGCGCGCCAAGCGCTACACACAGCTGCGGCTCCCGTGGAGTTTCGAAACCACAGCGCAGATTGCGTCAGGGCTGATCCCGATTGCCTTGTACGACTTGCCTGCGGACTACTTCAGTAATTATGTGAGCAATATTGAAGCGGTAACGCAGGCTGATGTTCAGCGTGTTGCAAACAAGTACATCAATCCCGCCAGTCTCGCCATCGTCATCGTTGGCGACAGAAAGACGATCGAGTCAGGATTGAGAGCAACGAAGGTGGGGACCGTTTCTGTTCGCGATATCAGCGGACAGCCGATTCAGCAGTAGAGTTTTGTAGCGCGGAAGCGAACCACTTCCAGTAGTTCTCGCCGGCCACATCAACGATGTTGTTGTGGCCGGCTTTTTCCACCAGTGCAAAAGCACCTTTGACCCTGGCAGCGCGATAAACTGCCTCTCCCATGCGGTTAGGGATAACGAGATCACGTGTTCCGTGGATTACTGAAATCCGGGCATTGATATTCTGCACTGACGCAACGACATCGAAGTGAATTCTGGAAACCAGTCTCCACACCAACGTCACAGGTCGCGCCAGGGTGCGCCTGGCCATGTCTCGGGCCGAAGTGAAGGGCGACTGAAGAATCAGCGCGCGCGTCGGATGGCGAACAGCCAGCTCTGCGGCAATGGCACTCCCCAATGAGTGTCCGAAGAAAATGAGGTTC
>JBKJPM010000019.1:0-4506 GCA_046595175.1 Gemmatimonadaceae bacterium | reverse complement strand
GAATCACCCTGATTGATGTATCCGCGAAAACGCGTATCGGCGAAGACTGGATACCCGGAACAACGGGTGAGGGCCGCCACGCGAATGAGGCTGTCATCAAATTGGTGGCTCAGGACGTTGTAAGCAAAATCATCGAGCTGCGGAATGTACCAAAGCTGTAATTAAGGTCTGAAAGCGTACGAAGCTCAGCCGTTACCATTTCTACGGCTGAGCTGTCTTTTCGGTAAGCGGAACGCCGGACGGAATACGTCACTGGTCCAGGGCTGAAATGTGCGGGTCACCCGCTCCGCTTGACCTCTGTAGGACCACCCATGAAAAATTTGCGAACGTACCCGTTGGGCGTGGGAGCCGCTCTCGTGGCGCTCTCACTCGCACCCGTTGCCGGTGCGCAGAAATCCCAGGCTACGCCCACAGTTGTTGTCGGGCCTAGCGGCAACTCAGTTGACTCTGTCAGCGCCATCATCCAGCGCGACCTCAATTATGGGGATCGACTTATCTCGGTGGATGTCAGCCCGGCTCTTGTCGCATCGGCGACCCTTCCCAATGGCTTCCTGAACTATGCCCTCTTTGCAAAGTTCAAGGCGCGTGCGCTGATAATTCCGCGCGCAGACCCGGGAGGAGTCAGGATCGCGTACCATGACCTGACCAAGCATCGGTTCGTACAGGAAGCATTCTTTCCAATCCCGGAAGTACCCGCAATTCGCTCCTCTGTGATCCGTGATTCGGTGAGCCGCATTCACGCGGCCAGGGACCTGGCGTACCGCAACCAACTCGTTCACCTCGAGTTCACCCGCGATTCATTGCAGGCGGATGTACGCGGCACTCCTGATCGCGACCGGAGAAAGCAGGCCGCGAATGCGGCGCGGCGGGACTCAACGCTCCAGTTCACAATTGCACTGCACGAGAGCGTGCTGCGGGATGCCAGGCGAAATATTGTAGATCGGGACTCGATGATACCGCTGCTCGTATTTCGCGATTCGATAGCGCGTGACTCGGTGGCAAACCTGCACCGCATGGCAGTTCACGCAATTTCCGATGAAGTTACAAAATGGATAACCGGCCAGCGCGGATACGCGCAGAGCCGGGTGGTTTACGTGCAGAATGGAACGCTTCGTGTAATTGACAGCGACGGTGCGAACGACCGTGCCATTACCACTTCGGGGAGCGCGCTCTCGCCACAGTGGCATCCGAGTGGGAACCGGGTAGTGTATTCCGACTTCAACGACAACGGAACACAGATCGCACAGGTGGATATCTGGAGTCGTCACGTCACGCTTGTGCGCGCGACAAAACGTGGGTTGAATCTCACGCCGGCATACACGCCAAATGGCCGGAGAATCGTTTACACCAATGGTGGCGACGGTCCGTCCGATCTCGTTGTTACTGGGGCGGACTCGTCCGTTCCGGCGCAGCGCCTTTCATACGCAACTCATGAAACGTCATCGCCAACATTCAGCCCCGATGGGCGGCGCATGGCCTACATCTCACCGCGTGTATGGCAGGGCAGGGGCACCAATGCGCGTCTGACTCCGCAGATATTCACGATGAATGCTGATGGAACGGGTGAAGTGCAGCTGACGCCGAGTGTTGCGGGCGTCCGCTCGTACAGGACAAGTCCCGACTGGTCGCCCGATGGAACTCGTGTCGCGTATATGCAGCAGGGCGGAGACTTCCAGCTTTGGACAATTGGAGTGCAGGACAGGCAGATGAGAAAGCTCACGACTCTCGGCGAGAATGAAGACCCGACATGGTCGCCGGACAGTCGTCACCTTGCATTCACTTCGAACAGAAGTGGGGTGAAGGAGATATGGGTGCTGGATACTCAGTCCGGCCGTTATCGGCAGCTCACTCACAGAGGCGGCGGAGCCCGGCTTGCTGCCTGGTCAAGGATCTATGAGCTGCCTCTAGTTGCACCGGTCAATCGTTCGGTCGCAGTTCGAGGGGCACAACAGAATTGAACGGCAGATAGGGTTGGCCGGATACCTCAAGGACGGGCATGCGCGCGGGAAGGTTGTCGCAACTGTTTGACTAGCAGCATTGAGCGACAAGCAGCTCGCGCTGCAGTACTATTTCCGTTTCACCGGTTTTTTCAGGAGATCCCGCATCCGATCGAGATCCTTTGCCGACATTTTCTTTTGCTCTACAAGATGGGCGAGCAGCTTGATCGGTGACCCACCGTAGATCTTGTCCAGCACGCGGCCCAGGGCCGACACACCAGCCGCTTCAGGTTCGATGACCGGGAAGTACAAGTGAGTCTTTCCCTCGCCCCGCCGGTGTGAAACGTATCCCTTGAGTTCGAGCGTGCGAATCATGCTGGAGATGCTCGTATAGGCAAGGCTGGGATCAACCTTATCGCGCACCTGGGTGACAGTCGCTTCGCCCAGGTCCCAGAGCGCGCTCATGATATCCAGTTCTCGCTGCGTGAGATGAAGCTTGCTCATTGCTTTGCTTGCATTGAAGAGTGGGCATGCGAACTATTTCCCATGACTGGATGTGGCATTCGAATGGCGACGAAAAGGAGAGCTACAGCCAGGGCGGGAAGAAGAAACTTTTGGAAGCTCCGGAGCTGCGAAGGCTGGAGCAGGGCAGTGAGTCTCTGTTCCAGCATTCCACCTCCGAGAAACGCCGGCTGCAGCTGCGGGCCGCGACTCGAGGCTTCGGCGACCCTGAACAGGAGCTGACCATATTCGTGCCGGTTTCCCAACGCCGATACCACGCGATTATCGCAATCCATTTCCACGGCGAGGCGGAGACGGCGTAACTGCCACCAGAGCGCAAGGCTCCACGGCGCCAGCAGCAGCAGGATTGACATGAAGAAGAGCAGCTGGGAATCGTGTGCCCGGCGATGCTCTTCCTCATGCCTCACAACGTATTGACGCTGTGCACCTGGAAGTGCCAGCACCCAGCGCGGAAGGACCACACGGGAACGGATCAGGCCGACAGTTGCCGGTCCCAGCGATTTCGTGATGACCGCCGGTACTCCGTCCACAACCACACGATTTCCTGATTCCCCTATGCGTGCAGACCAGAGCAGCATGGCAACACGTGCAAAAGTTGCCAGCCCCCAGAGCAGCAGCATGGAAGACACCACCAGAGAAAACCAGCCGATCAGATGGTTTTGCGCTTCGGCGCGGACGAACCAGGCAGGATTCATCCAGCTCACGGTCGGACTCTTCTGCTCGAAGGCTGCCATGACCGACGCTGCGTGGTGCGTCCTTGAGTATCCAGGTATGACGGTCGAGGCAACGATAATCGCGCACCATAGCCAGCGGCGCGACGAGCTCGCCGGAATCACCCGCTGGGTCAGCAGGCCGATCACTCCAAACAGGGCGCCGAAGACGTTCACATACAGGATGCAGAGCATTGTCTCGAAGGTCTCCCAGGGGCGAATAACTAAGTAATACCGCTTATCGCCTGTACGGTGGCAATAGCCGTCCGGTTTCGGTCACTTTCAGGCTTGTGAAACTAGAAACTTAGTTATTACGTAAATGCCCTCATGGACGCCAATGCCGCGATTCCAATATTTATCCTGAGGCCGACTTTATGGATCTGACACTTGTTGTGCACCCGATGGCTGGAGCACTAGCAATGATATTCGGATTTGTCGCCCTGTACTCGGGGGAGGGGGCGATGTGCTGGTGACTATGATCTACTGGCTCTGGCGGATCGGGCGCAGGAAAACATTTCGCCGACCGGAGCTGCGGAATGCGGTCGGGGTGACAGCATGACACGCCGAACCAATGCGAAAATCGCGGGCGCCGCGCTCCTGCTGTATATCGTCACCGGTATTGGAAACATGGTGATGATGCGCGGAGTCGGCGGTTCCGGAACCATGGAAATCATTGCTTCCATGGCGCAGCACATGACCCTGATTCGAATAGATGTCCTCCATTCTCTCCTCGAGGCCACATACGCAATGGTGTTGGGGGTTACAATGTATGCGCTGACTCGTGACGAAGATCGGGAGCTCGCAATCATTGCGATGATATGCAGGGTTGTCGAGGGAGTAATCTCTGTGCTCGCATCGCCCAAACCACTCGCCGTTATGTGGCTCGCGACCGGGAACCATGACCAGACGGCTGTGCGTGAAATCGGCGGGCTGCTCCTGAGAAGCGGAGGATGGACGATGTTGCTGGCAGGGAGCTGCTTCGCAGTCGGCAGCCTGATATTCTCCTACCTTTTTCTGCGGTCACGATCCATTCCTGTTGCACTCGCATGGATAGGCGTGGTTGCATCTGCGTTGCTGGTTGTCGTACTCCCGCTGCAGCTCGCCGGATTTGTGACCGGCTCGATGCTCGTTTGGATTCCGATGATTTTCTTCGAGGTGCCTCTTGGTCTCTGGCTGATCGTGAAAGGTGCTGAGCCGAGGGTGACAAGGTGAAAGCCCTCCTCTTTTTTCATATTGCGGGCGGATCGCGATGGTTCTTTTCCTGGGAACGGTGATAGTGTTTGAAAATGGAAATCAGACCCTTGGAGGTCACATGAGCGCTTTTGCATTAACAGACG
>JBKJPM010000287.1:0-4974 GCA_046595175.1 Gemmatimonadaceae bacterium | reverse complement strand
GTTTTCCAGCTGTCCCGTGAAATTACCAATGCCCAGAATTTCCATCGACACACCCACTACAGTGTTCCTGCCGGAAACAGTATTTGCAGCGGGACATATAGCGCCTTCGGGGCAAGTCAGGTGTCCCCCGATAAAAAGCGAAGTCCAGCCGCCTGACAGATCGCCCGCAGGTGCCTGAGCAATGTCAACCTTCAGGTTGTAGAAATAGGAAATGGAGTCTTTTGACTGCCATTTACCAGTCAGCGATTTGGACGCTGGCGAGTTGAGATCGGGTCCACACGCTGTGAGCGAGACAGCGGCGAGAAAAATAAGCAGCGGGCGCATCGCAGGAAGATGCGTAGTTGACCGCTCCATGCGAAAGGTCAAAAGCAGTAGATTTCGTTCAATGTCTGCGCCTCTTTCACGACTTGTCCTCACTGCCCTTGCCGTCCTTACGCTCGGGTGCTCGAAGGACTCGAATGCTCCGGATGCTACGACCCAGCTTACCGGTCACTGGATCTCAGCGGATACGGTCGAAGTATTTACCGCCTTTGACATTCGTATGGTGCAAAACGAAAATGGCATTGTCAGGGGGAATTGGGTTGGCAAGACGCGGATCACTAATGGGAAGTGCGACTTCACGTTTGGCTGCGCCCCGGCGAATAGTGTAACGGGCTCGAATCTCAGTCTGAGGATCGACCTCGAAATTCTCGGCGCAGGGAGTTTCACCGGGCAGCTCGTGAGCAAGGATGTAATCCAGGGTCAGATCGTCCGCTTCGGCGTTTTTTATAATCTGCGCCTGCACAAGGTGAACTAGGTCAGATCCAGCCGCGCCGGCGATACTCGGAAATCGCAAGCGACTCGTACAACCAGAGCTGGAACGCGCGCAGGCGGTCTCCCCCTCCCTTAAGAGTTCCCACGGCAACGTCCCGCGAAAGTGCGGGCACACAAACAACTGCAAGCCCGGCCTTCTCGAATGTCGCGCACGCCCGCCGGCTGTGCAGTGGTGAAGTAACCACGGCAACGCGACTCCACCCCCGCTCCTTGGCGAGCCGCTGGGTCTCGAGTGCTTCGCCGTGTGTATTTCCAACCGGACCCGTGGTAATCATCTCAACCGGGGACCCGGCGAGGTGATAAAGGCGGCGCTGATCATATTTGGAGTGAACGGTGCCTTCACTTCCTTCCAGTGCCAGCGGGGTGACGACCAGGGCGCGTGCCCCTACACTGCGCGTGATCTCGAGACCGGTGAGCAAGCGGTCGAGTCCCTGCTGATCCAGAACCTCATCGTCGGAAACGCCAGATGAAAGAACCACGACCGCATCCACGAGCCTCAGCGAGTCAGTCCTGATCATCGCGTGCGCGGGCGCCAAAACGATGGGACTGAACGAAATGAGCATGATCATGAATGCAAGTCCGGCGGGAATGGCCCACATGATCGCGCGAGCCCGGGTCCGATAGATCCATGCACCGGCGAGGATAAACACAACCAGGCCGTTCAGGTGCAGAGTTGGGAATGGATCGATAATACTCAGCTGGCTGTAGCCGATCCAGGTGAAAAAGCCGAGCAGCATTCCGGCGCCGGCCTGCAAGAACATTTCGCGAGTGACAGGCTCGTACTTCAGCCGAAGATCTTTCAGGAGTTTTACCCCCGAACGCGGCAGATCAATCCATTGTGCGCCTTGATGACGCCGGCCCGCAAAATGTCGAAACCGTTTTCCCAGGTATACAGGCCCAACTGGTGAACATTCATCAGCTCACGATAGCCATAATTCATGTAGTCAGAAAGAATCGTATAGAAGGCCCTGCCCTTCAGCTGGTCACGCGGCGTGGTGATAATCGCGTAACCGCCAGGTTTCAGAAATTTCCTGTGAAATTCGAACGCAGTCGGCTTGTACTCATCAGGAAAGTGTTCCACCAGGCCGATGCTCACGACGATATCGAACTCCTTTCCGTACTTGAGGTCCCGGATGTCGGAGACTTCGTAATGAATGGGCATCTCCTCCCGGTACCAGACGCGCTTGTGCCCTGTGGAGTTGTCAACGCCGAGAAATGGATAGGCTTCGGGGAAATGCCCGAATCGGTCGGTCTTGCAGAATTCGTCGTAGTCAACGAGAACCGCTTCGCCTCCCGGATACATCGCCATGAGCTGCATGGCCTCGTACCCTTCAGCGGCACCAAGAAAGAGAATGCGCGGTTTTTTTACATCCAGGCCGCCGAACATGGCGCGCTTTCCGCGCGGGTCCCACACCGCATCCTCAACACGATGCACCCGGTTCCAGACCGCAACGTGGATCAATTCCTCCAACGCCTCCTGCGCGCCCGCGATGTCCATCTTTCCAATCGCCTTGAGGAGATCGTTTCGAGCCGCGCGTTGTTCCGCAGGGAGATCCTTCACGAAGAATGCGTGGAAATTCTTGTTAAAAAACTTCCAGCCTTCCTGAACCGGCATTGCTGCGCCCGTCTCATTCTCCCACTGCTTCTTTCCCTCCGCCCACCTTTCAACCTTGTAGGGACGCTTGACACTTTTCCAATCCAGCTTGGACCAATCGGTCGCACTGACATCACGAAACATGTCAGGCGGAGTATCGCGAACATCTACTACATAACTGTTGGTTACTTCGTAATCACCAATGCTGTGACGAGCGCCCCGAGCTGTGGCTGTCATGGGTCATTCCTCCCGATAATCGCTGTTGCAACGGCGGCAGTGCTCCACCCGAGCGCAAAAGGAAGGAGCAGCGCAAGGCACAGGAGACCGACGCCAGGAAGCTGGAAGACGCCAGCGACCGAACTGAGCAAGCCGCCAAACGAAGCGGATCGCGCAGCCGCCGCAAGCATGACGCCCCACGCTAGTGCGGCGCCAGTCCCCACCTGCCACGCCTGAAGTTTAAGCTCACGTGCGCCGAGGCTCACAATTATCGCGACAACTGGTACGGCAACCCATCCAAGGAATTGCGCAACAAACCCTGTGAGAACTGAGCTGAGAAGAACGTTTACAAGAGGACGCATTCTTAGTGTGAGGCAGCCGAAAATGTCTGGCTGATCCGGTTGGAGGGAATATCGCTGGGTTTGCGCGGGAACAAAATTTCGTCATGTTGTCCTGCCGCCCACTTTGCTATGCGATCGTCATACAACGGACTCGAGGGGTTGCCAGATTGCCCGCCCGGATAAATTCCCCATGCGCGAACCTCGGGGCCGAGCTCGACCACCATGCGCCAGCTCGGACCGTGAAAGCCGCTCGCATCGGACGGACTAATAGTTGAAGGACCACCCTGCACTGGAATTCTGGACCGCGAAAGCGCTGGAATGAGGAGCAGGTGGCGGATGTTCGCCTGACGAATCTTCGACCATTCCCAGCCGCTGCTGCCAACCGCGCCATATCGCTTCTTCGCCGCGGCGAACGCGGCCTTGACGCTCTGCGCGATTAGAGCACTTTCACTTTCTTTTTCCGGAGTGCGCCTGTCATCCCACCATATACTGGCTGGATCGCTCATGAGCTCAAGCAGAATCGCATCGGCCGGTGTGGCAACGCGTGAGCTATCCTTCGACCCGGGATCACGAAGCTCGTCCCATACTCTCCTTTCCAGCTCAGACATAGTGAGCTCAAAAAGAACAGCCTGCCTCGAAGTCTTGAGGTACCGCCGATCCCAGGCCGACAGCGTGCGAATCGCTTCGCTCAGATCTGCGTCAGGGTGAAGAGCTGCTTCAGAGGTTGCTGCCTCGATAATTTTCGGAAGGAATGCATCAACTCGGGCGCTGCCCGGATCTGACTGCATTGATCGAATCTTTTCCGGGGTCCAGGCGGAATCAGCGCGCAGAAGTTGGTTGATTCTCATCGCACGCCAAGGCGGGTACCAATCCGACCCGATGTAATCGCTGCTCTGTTTCGGATCGATCGGCTGCTGATTCGCGGAAGCGAGAAAACCCTGCGCAGGATTTATTGCGGTCGGTTGCCGCGAAAGCGGAAGGAATCCCGTCCAGTCGCTGGCGGACCTGGTTCCGTCGAAGAGGACATCACCGCGATTGCCTGGCCTGATCGGATACGCGCCGGTCGCACGTATTGCAATATTTCCGCTTCTGTCGGCGACGAGGCCGTTCTGGATCGGCGCGCGAAAGTTCTGCATCGCCGCCAGCCATTCGGTCACGTTCTTCGCATGCGTTGCGTTGATAAACGATTCCAGCTCATTCGACGACTCGAGCGCGGTCCACCGCATCGAGAGCCACTGCCCGCGAAACTTTCGCATCGGGCCGCGGTGCGTATATAGCAGCGTATCTGTCATGAGAATGGCACCCGCTCCGTCGAGGTAGCGCTCCGCTTTCAGCGTGAGCGGCTTCCACTCTCCGTCGACCATGTATTTTCGAGGGCGCTGCGCATTATCAACTGTTTCGACGTAGTAGTCATTCACGTCGGCCTGACCGTTTGTGAATGTCCAAGCCGCATCGCGGTTGAATCCGATGATGATCCCCGGAACACCGGGAAAGGTCACGCCGGCAACATCAAGTACTCCCGGCACAACTATGTGCGCTTCGTACCAGACCGAGGGAAGACTGAGATCGAGGTGGGGATCACCGGCGAGAATCGCATGCCTGTCACGCGTGCGTCCGGGAGCAACTGCCCAGTTGTTGCTTCCAATTCCGTCCACACCGGGATGATGGACTCCCATCGTCAGGAGCGCATCGATGTCAGCGCTCGTCGCATCGGCAACCGCAACGAGCGAGGTATCCCCGCTTGACGGAGCCGGAAGTTTTACAAAATCAAACCTCGGCGTGCCCGATCCATTTGGCTGAATCGGTTCCTGTATCGGGCTGTTCACGGGCAGGAGCGCGTCGGCCGCAGCCTTGCCAACGAGCGCCTGTGCGCGCATTCGAGCCAGGCTCGCATCGTTGTATCCCAGTGTGAGGCTCATTCTCATCAGGAAATACACAGTGTTGATTGGCTCCCACCTGGCGGGAACGCCACTCAGTAATCGGTACTCCATGGGATAATTCCGCGGCGTG
>JBKJPM010000255.1:0-4316 GCA_046595175.1 Gemmatimonadaceae bacterium | reverse complement strand
ATGAACAAAAGCCCAGACTGAATATCGCCAATGAATTTCTCTCGCTCGTCGCGGTCATTCGTCCACACCGAAGCTCCAAGCCCAAAGCGTGTCGCGTTTGCAATTCCAATCGCGTCGCCAATATTCTCAGCGCGAAAAACGCTTGCCACCGGACCAAACATCTCGTCATCGTAAGCCGGAGTTCCCGGCGGAATCTCCACAAGTACCGTCGGCTGAAAAAAGTTTCCGGCCTGCTGAATTCGCTTTCCGCCCGTCAGGACTTTCGCTCCCGCAGATACGGTTGCATCAACCTGCCGCTCCAGGTCGTCAATGCCCTGTCTGGTCGCCAGTGGCCCGACTTGCACCGACTTATCCATCGGATCACCGACTTTAAGTGCGGAAACGCGCTTCGCGAACTTCGCGATGAATTCATCATGGATGTCGCGGTGAACAATGAAACGCTTCGCAGCGATGCACGATTGACCGTTGTTGATCATCCGCGCAATCACAGCCGTCTCGACAGCTTCCTCGAGTCTCGCTGAAGGCATGATGACGAAGGGATCGCTTCCCCCAAGCTCAACGACGCACTTTTTCAGATTCTTGCCCGCCGCGGCCGCCACCGATCTTCCCGCACCCTCACTGCCGGTGAGCGTCACTGCGGCAACCCTGCGATCCGCAATTAGCGAGTCAACGCGCGAAGATGAAACAAACAACGTTTGAAACAATCCATCGGCAAATCCGGCGTCGCGAAAAACCTCCTCGATGGCCAGGGCGCACTGCGGGACATTGGAGGCGTGCTTTAGAAGGCCGGCGTTGCCGGCCATGAGCGCCGGAGCTGCGAACCTGAATACCTGCCAGAACGGAAAATTCCATGGCATTATCGCCAGCACCGCGCCGATCGGCTGAAACGCAACCCATGCCTCTCCGTCCTCCACTGCGACCTGGCGATCGGAGAGAAAGCGCTCCGCGTTGTCCGCGTAGTAGGTGCACGCAGTCGCCGACTTTTCGGCTTCGGCAATCGCTGCAGAGAATGGCTTTCCCATCTCCATTGTCATCAGGCGGCCGAATTCCTCCCTGCGCCCAACAAGAATTGCAGCCGCGCGGCGCATTGCCTGCGCGCGTAATGAGATCGACTGGTTCCGGTGTTCCAGGAATGCTGAGTGAGCGCGCGCCACGCGACGCTCGACCTCCGAAGGCTCCATCTCCTCGAAGGACCTGATCAGCTCATTGTTGACTGGATTGACGCTTTCAATCGGCATTTAGATCCGCGTTCGCGTATCGCAATCTACTCATTCCATCCGCTGTAGATTAATCCCGATGCGAATCCTCCTGGTGGATGACGACGCCGAGCTGTCGGGTGTGATCGTTTCCGGCCTGCGTGAACAGGGTTTCGATGTCAGCTGCGCAGCGAATTTTACTGAAGGGTCGTCGCGCGCGGTTCTTGGCACATTCGACGTGATCATTCTGGATGTCATGCTTCCGGGTGGAACCGGATTTGATCTGTGCCGGCACATCCGCAGTCGCGGGATTTCAACTCCCATACTCATGCTCACGGCGCGTGATACAATCGATGACCGTGTATCCGGCCTCGATGTCGGTGCGGATGACTATCTGACGAAGCCGTTCGCCTTCAGGGAGATGGTGGCAAGAATTAAGGCGCTGTCTCGACGGCGTTCTGCTCTCACCCCTAAAGAGGTCGTAGTTGGGGAACTGACAGTCGACCTCATCTCCCGTCGCGTGAACCGGGGTGGCAAGTCTGTTGAGCTCACGGCAAAAGAATTTGCGCTGCTTGAATTCCTCGCCCTGCACGTTGACCAGGTTGTGGGTCGGGCGGCGATATCAGCGCACGTGTGGGACGAGAATCATGATCCGTTCACGAATGTGCTGGAAGTTCTCGTGAAACGTCTTCGCCGTAAAATTGACGACGACTTCGAGCAAAAGCTGGTACACACAGTTCGTGGGGCAGGGTACAGACTTGGCGTCTAAGCAAGTTCAGAGCGGCGATCAGCTGAAGAGGCTTCGTCGTCAGCTCACCATATGGTTTGCGGGAACGTTTGCCGTAATTATCGTCCTGCTGGGAGGAGGACTTTTCCTGCAGATGCAGCGGCAGTTCTCAGCCGACCTCGACAAGTCGCTAAAGGCAGCCGTAACCGAACTGGAGCGGGCAGCCCTGATCCGCGAGATGGAAGCGCACGTCCGCGGAAAGGTGGTTGACGCGGTAGATGAATTGCGAGTCCCCGATCGCTTCCTCTATCTGCTCGATGCTGACGGAACGCCGATCAAGCCAGACACGGCTGCACAATGGATACGGAGTGCCGCGCGCGCAGCTGGAAAGGGAACGCCGGTCTTCGCTGAATCCGCGATTTCCGGGGAAGTCGTTTTTCAGCTGTATGCGAAGCAGTTTGCTCTGGCTAGCGGGGCGAAGCTGGTCGCTGTTGCGACCGCTGACAAGGTCGAAATGGAGGATAAGTACGCAGATTTGATTACTGCCTTCAGCGCTGCGGCCGTCTTCGCGCTTATTCTGATTGCTGGCGGGGGGTGGCTGCTCATGCGAAAATCCACCGCGCCGATTGAGCGCTCAATGGCGCACATGAGTCGTTTCATGGCGGATGCCGCCCACGAGCTGCGCACTCCAATCAGCGTTGTCCGGGCGCGTGCCGAAGTCGCGCTTGAAAAGCCGCGCGATGCGGCAACATATGAGACTGCACTCCGCGGAATTGCGTCGGAGACACTCCGAATTGGCCGGCTAGTCGAAAATCTGCTCACGCTGTCGCGTGCCGACGCAGGCGAGAGCCCGATTGTGCTCAAGCTGGTCTACCTGGACGATGTGGTTGTCGAAGCCGCTACTGCCGCCCGGTTTCTCGCGGCGCCACGCAACATCGAGATTCGTGTTGACAAGTTTGAGGAAGCAAAGATACTCGGCGATGCGGAGCTTCTGCGCCAGCTTGTGCTGATCCTTCTGGATAATGCGATCAAGTTTTCGCGCGAAGGCACCTGTGTCTCCGTTTGCGTCGGAATTGTTGACGGTAATGCGGAAGTCGAGGTCGAGGACCACGGTCCAGGAATTCCTATCGAGCACCTTCCACACATCTTCGATCGCTTCTTCAGGGGTGATGTTGCGCGAACAAAAAGCGGTTCGAACTCGAACGCCATGGCAGGGCAGGGCGCTGGCCTGGGGCTTTCGATCGCACAATGGATTGCCGATGCGCATGGCGGGAGCATTCTTGTCGGACCCGGTGACGAGGAAGGAACCAGGTTTGTTCTTCGCTTTCCGATGGCGACCTCCCCAAGAGGAGACATGTGAGTGACGCTAACTGTAATCGTGCTGACAGGTTCCTCCTGTAGGATTCAGGATTAGCCGGACCCATCCGGACAACCGTTTCACTCATGAGGCTCCAATGAAGACATCTGGAATTCTGGTCGCGATTGCGTTCGCCGCACTCCCTGCCCTGGCGAACTCACAGACGGCAAAAGCCAGCAAGAAGCCCGAAACAGAGGCGATGCTGAAGGCTGAAGCAAAGATCACAGAGTCGGTCGCACGCGGCATAGCACTCAAGGAAGTACCGAGCGGTGTCGTGAAATCCTCCGAGATCGAGCGGGAAAAGGGACATCTCGTCTACTCGTTTGACATCACCGTACGGGCTCAGACTGGTATCGAGGAGATCCTGGTTGACGCAATGACTGGTAAGATCATTTCGCACGAGCACGAAACACCGAAGGCCGAAAAAGCCGAGGCCCGGAAGGAAGCGAAGGAAAAAAAGGCATCGGCGAAAAAGAAGTAGCTTTGCCGTATTAGCGGAGATTTCCAAGTTGAAGCTGACACGTTCTCGATCGGTTCGGCGCGGAGTGACCAGGATTGTTTTCATACATGCACTGGTCGCTCCGTTCTCCGTTTCAGGACTCCTCGCGCAGAATGCGGTGCGTCCAGTTACGCGCACCGAAGCAATTACGCGGGCAGTCGCGAATGGACCCCGCCTTGGCGTGGCGAGTGCTGATACCGTTGCCGCATTCGCACAGTTGCTCACGGCCCGCGCGTTTCAGAACCCTGCGCTCTCAGCTGAATACACAAAATCAGCTCCCCGGTATCACTTCAGGCTCGAGATGCCGATCGACCTGCCAGGAATTCGTGGTTTGAGGGTCGGCGCTGCGCAGTCCGCGCGAATGGCTGCCGCGCTTCAGTATGCCTTTGCACGGGCGGCGGCTGCTCTGGATGCCGACACGACGTATACACGCGCCCTTGCCGCCAAGGCTCGGTCGTCCCTTGCGCAGCGCAATTCGCAGGGAGCGGACAGCCTGCGAAAAATTGCAATTGCGCGCAGGAACGCGGGTGATGCCAG
>JBKJPM010000198.1:0-3260 GCA_046595175.1 Gemmatimonadaceae bacterium | reverse complement strand
TTGGGTCGTGTCATCGTAAGCGCATTCAGCGCTGGATATGGCGGAGTCCGCGCACTCCTTAGCGACGAAAGCGTCGCCGCTTCCATCAATGGCGTGATTCTCCTTGATGGCCTGCATACGAGCTATTTGCCGGAACGCACAGTGCTCGCCGAAGGCGGCGTGCTCGACACCGCGAAGCTCGTCCCATTTCTTCGCTACGCCCGGCGCGCAGTTGCCGGCGAAACGAAAATGCTGATTACGCACTCCGAAATATTTCCCGGAACCTTCGCAAGTACTACCGAGACGACGGATTGGCTGATCAGTTCGCTGGGATTAACTCGCACACCGGTGCTTAAATGGGGGCCGAGTGGAATGCAGCAAATCAGCGAGGTCAAGCGAGGGGGGCTGGCGATAATGGGGTTTGCGGGAAACACAGGCCCGGACCACATCGATCACCTTCACGGACTCGTCGGATTTCTGGGGAATATCGAGCACGGAGACAGCGCTCGATAGTTACTTCGTAAAAATCCGAATGAAGTTTGGCTCGGAAATGGTCAACTTATTTCCCTCGACTGTTCCAGTCTTGGCGGGCAAGCCTTTGTTATTCTGGAATACCAAAGCACCCTGAGAGAGCCCGTATGGTCCCGGTTCCTTGGTGATCGTCGTTGTTTCCTGTCCATTCACAGTGGTGCGAGTCTGAATGGTCTCATCGTACGTGAAACCTTCATAAAGCATCAGGATGTCGCTCACGAGTTCGGTTTTGTTCGCACCACTGCCCGACATCGTAAATGGCAGGCGCGCGCCATTCACGGATTCTAGTGTCCACTCTCCCCGCGTTGTGGATATTCCCACGGGGTCATTAAAGCATCCCGCGGAAAACAAAGCCAGCAATCCGAATATTGTCCTGCGCATGGTCACCCCCTCTTAAACTTGCTCAGGCACGCGGGTGAGACTTCTCGTACACCTGCTTCAATCGTTCCACACTTGTGTGCGTGTAAATCTGCGTGGTCGAAATTGAAGCATGCCCTAAGAGTTCCTGCACAGCACGCAGGTCAGCTCCAGCATCCAGAAGGTGCGTCGCAAAGGTGTGTCGGAGCGAGTGCGTCGAAAGTCCCGCCTTTTCGTCAACACGATCTATGAGCTTGGACATTGCCGATTGAATCGCACGCACTGAAATGCGCTTCCCCGTCGAGCTCAGAAAAAATGCGGTGCGATCGGCCTTTGGTCCCATTCCCCGCAACATCTCATCCCGCTTGGATTCATAGTTCCTGAGCGCAAGCTGCGCATGATCCCCAATGGGAACGATGCGCTCCTTCTTTCCCTTGCCCCTCACCTTCACCTGCTGCGACAGCAGGTCAATCTCAGCGCGATTGATTCCACGCAGCTCCGAGAGGCGGATCCCGGTTGAATAAAAAAGCTCGAGCATCGCATTGTTTCGGATATCGGAAAACTTCCCCTCCTGAGCGTGCAACTCCGCCGACGTAAGCAGCAAATCCATTTGCGCGCGATCCAGATACCCTGGGAGATATTTCTCGAGCTTCGCGCTCGCGACGCCGCGCGTCGGATTCGCGTCCACCTGTTCGTTCCGCTGCAGAAATTTGTAAAAGGTGCGAATTGCGGACAGCGCCCGCGCAATGCTGCGTTTAGAAAGTCTCCGGCGCGTCAGCTGGGCAAGAAATCCTCGAATCGCCAGCCGGTCAACTCCCTGCCAGCCCCAATCTGTAGTCCCGTAATAGTTCCCGAGAAACTCGACGAACGTTTCCAGGTCGCGTCCGTACGCCTTGACTGTGTGCGCCGAAACATCGCGCTCCTTCTCGAGATGCTCGAGGAAAGCATTGACATCGGGATTCTCCTTCACTTAACAGCCGGCTCCCACGCGGTGAGCCCGGCGGCAAAAGTCTTCATCTCGGTCAACGCACGCTCAGCAAAAAGCTCGCGCTTTTTCTTCTTGTCGCGAACGGGATTTTCCAGGTCATCCAGAAGGCCGAAATTTGCGTTCATGGGCTGGAAATGGCGGGGATCCGCTTCGCGCATGTAGCGGTAAAGTGCGCCGAGCATGGTCGTCGGCGGCGGAATAACGGGTGCGTCCCCCGCCAGCGTGCGCGCGAGATTTATTCCGGCAAGCAGTCCGGTGGCAGAACTTTCAGTGTAGCCCTCGACGCCTGTGAGCTGCCCGGCAAAAAACGTATTCCCCTCTTTTGTGGAGAGGTGGGGAGTTAATGTCGCAGGCGAGTTGATGTAGGAGTTTCGGTGGATGGAACCGTAGCGGAGAAACTCCGCGTTCTCCAGGCCTGGAATCATCCTGAAGACACGCTGCTGCTCAGGAATCCTCAGCCGCGTTTGAAAACCAACAAGATTCCACATCCGGCCCGCGCGATCTTCACGGCGAAGCTGCACGATCGCGTGTGCCTCACGTCCCGTCCTGGGGTCGCGAAGTCCAACGGGCTTCATCGGTCCGAACCGGAGAGTTTCCTTCCCGCGCTTTGCAGACTCCTCCACGGGCATGCAGCCTTCGAAGTAGGGCACTTCATCGAACTCATGTCCATGAAACTGATCCGCTGCAGTGAGAGCTGCGATGAAAGCATCGTACTGCTCACGGGTCATCGCGCAGTTGAGATACGCCCCGTCCTCTTCGCCTTCCATCGTTTCCTTTCCATATCGCGAAGCGCGGAACACTGTCTCTTCGTCAATTGATTCGATGCTCACGATCGGCGCAATCGCATCATAGAATGCGAGCCCGTTGGTGCCAAGCTTTTCGGATATGGCGTGCGCTAGGGCATCCGACGTAAGCGGACCGGTTGCAATGATCCCGGGATCGGGAAGTGATGTCATTTCTTCGCGAACAATTTCGATTCTTGGCTGGGCCTGAACGCGAGCTGTAACAGCCGTCGAGAAAACGTCCCGATCCACAGCAAGCGCACTACCAGCAGCCACTCGCGCATCATCCGCACACTCGAGAATCATGCAGCCGAGCTCCCGCATTTCTGCTTTGAGAAGCCCGTGCGCATTGGTGACTTCAGTGCTCTTGAATGTGTTGGAGCAAACAAGCTCGCCCAAACGCTCAGTCTGGTGAGCTGCCGTCTTCCGGACTGGACGCATCTCGACGAGAAGGACATCGATGCCGCGTGAGGCCAGTTGCCAGGCGGCTTCGGAACCAGCGAGTCCTCCACCGACTACCGTGATTCTCTTGGATTTGCTCACAGCTTCAGGGAAGGGTGGCCGCGGGAGCAGTGTTCAGCTGGCCACGGCCTCGATCTCGGCTGGCTGCTGCACATCCCATT
>JBKJPM010000005.1:0-8010 GCA_046595175.1 Gemmatimonadaceae bacterium | reverse complement strand
CTACTACAAGGCATTCTGGTCTGATCCCCCGAACTGCGCCGTAGGCGAGCCGCGGTCGGGATACCGCGGAGAGAATTCATTCCCTCTGATTATCCAGAACATTCACCGCTACTTCCTGTACGCGGCGATTGTCTTTCTCGGGTTTCTTGCGCACGACGCGTGGAAAGCAATGTGGTTCACAGCTACACCGTCTGGTGAATCGCATTTCGGGATTGGCATCGGCACACTTGTATTGATGCTCAATGTCGTCCTGCTCGGCGGATATACGCTTGGCTGTCATTCCTTCAGGCACCTTGTCGGCGGCGGCCTCGACAGGATTGCAGGCCGACCGATTCGCAAGACGGCGTACGACTGCGCCAGCTGTCTTAACCGCGGGCACATGCGCTGGGCATGGTTCAGTCTGTTCGGCGTCGCACTTTCAGACCTGTACGTTCGACTTTGTTCGATGGGAATTATTCACGATGTGAGGTTTTTCTAGTGGCCGAGTACGAAACGCACTATCACGATGTACTCGTAATCGGCGCGGGTGGCGCGGGGTTGAGGGCCGCCATTGGAGCAATCGAAACGGGCGCTTCTGTCGGTCTGGTATGCAAATCACTGCTTGGCAAAGCGCATACGGTCATGGCCGAAGGGGGCGTAGCAGCGGCGCTCGCAAACGTAGATGATCGCGACAGCTGGAGTGTGCACTTTGCGGACACGATGCGGGGTGGCCAATACCTGAACAACTGGCGGATGGCCGAGCTGCATGCAAAGGAAGCCCCCGACCGCGTGCGCGAGCTGGAGGCATGGGGCGCGGTTTTCGATCGCACTGAGGACGGACGCATCCTCCAGCGAAATTTTGGGGGACACAAATATCCCCGACTCGCGCATGTTGGTGACCGCACTGGTCTTGAGATGATTCGAACCCTGCAGGATCGCGCTGTCTATACGGGCATCGACGTGCACATGGAGTGCACCGTGCTCAAGCTTTTGACCGATGGAGATCGTGTCATTGGAGCATTCGCGTACGACCGTGAGCGCGGTCGCTTCCGTGTGTTTCATTCCAAAGCAGTCGTTCTCGCCACAGGTGGAATCGGCCGGGCGTTCAGTGTGACGAGCAATAGCTGGGAGTATACTGGCGACGGTCAGTCATTGGCGTTTCAGGTCGGTGCTGCGTTGCAGGACATGGAATTTGTTCAGTTCCATCCGACCGGAATGGTCTGGCCGCCAAGCGTGAAGGGAATTCTCGTGACTGAAGGCGTGCGCGGCGAAGGCGGGATTCTTGTCAACCGTGAAGGCAAGCGGTTCATGTTCGATGATATCCCGGACAACTACAAATCCCAGACCGCCGACAATGAGGAAGAGGGGTGGCGATACACGCAAGGTGACAAGAGTGCGCGGCGGCCGCCTGAACTGCTCACCCGCGATCACGTTGCACGCTGCATCATGCGGGAAGTGCGCGAAGGCCGTGGCAGTCCGCATGGCGGAGTTTATCTCGACATCTCCTGGATCAAGAGCAAGATCTCTGATGCGGAAGGTCACATTCGCCGGAAGCTCCCAAGCATGTACCACCAGTTCAAGCAGCTGGCCGACATAGACATCACCAAGGAGCCGATGGAGGTGGGACCCACAACGCACTATGCGATGGGAGGGATTCGCGTAGACGGCGATACGCAGATGTCTACGGTTCCCGGCTTGTTCGCGGCAGGTGAATGTGCGGCAGGGTTGCACGGCGCAAACCGACTGGGTGGGAATTCGCTGTCGGATCTCCTCGTCTTTGGAAAGCGCGCCGGAGAATTCGCAGCGAAGTTTGCAAAGGAGAATGAAAAGACCGAGCTCGCGCTCGATCAGGTAGAGTCGGCATCGAAGTGGGCGCTGGAGCCATTTGAGCGTCCGCCCGGATCTGATGGTGCCGGCCCGTTCCAGGTGCAGCATCAGCTGCAGGAGATGATGCAGCGTCTCGTTGGAATTGTCCGGACGGAAACCGAAATGCAGGAAGCGGTCGCGGGAATTCAGTCGCTTCGTGAGAAGGCAAAGGTCGTGTCGGTTGCTGGTAACCGCGAATACAATCCCGGCTGGCACACAGCGCTCGATCTTCCCAACCTGCTCAATGTTTCCGAGGCGATTACGCGTGCCGCAATAGAGCGCAAAGAAAGTCGCGGCGGACATTTTCGCGAGGATTACCAGGCGAAGGATCCTGATTTCGGCACCTTCAATATTGTCATGCGGAGGGGATCGCGGGGTGAAATACAGATTACACGCGAGCCAATTCCGCAAATGCGCCCTGACCTTGCCCAGGTAGTCGAGGAAAACAAGTAATGACTTCAAGCGTACAGCGCGACATCGTTGAGAGTGGGCGCAGGGCAGCCGAGCGCAGTGGGGAAAGTGCGGGAACAGAGACGCGCAGTGCGACATTCAAGGTGTGGCGCGGTGATCGGGACGGCGGAGAGCTTAAGAGCTATTCGACGCCGGTTTCAGAGGGGATGGTGGTTCTCGACGCAATCCAGCAGATCCAGGCAGAAAGCGCGAACGATCTTGCGGTTCGCTGGAACTGCAAGGCTGGCAAGTGCGGGTCCTGCTCCGCCGAGATAAATGGAATGCCCAAGCTGATGTGCATGACGCGGCTCAGCGACCTGAATCTGGATGAGCCCGTGACCGTCGAGCCGATGCGGGCTTTTCCGCCGGTGCGTGATCTTGTGACGGATGTATCCTGGAATTTCGCGGTGAAGAAGAATATCCGGAAATTCACTCCGCGCGCCCCTGATGCGCCCGATGGAACATGGAGGATGGATCAGGCGGATGTGGAGCGTGTGCAGGAATTCAGGAAGTGCATCGAGTGCTTTCTATGCCAGGATGTGTGTCACGTTCTGCGCGATCACCACAAGCATGATGAGTTCATCGGGCCGCGGCTCCTTGTGTACGCGGCGGCGCTCGAGATGCATCCGCTCGATACTGGTGACCGGCTGACTGAGCTCAAGGAACAGCATGGGATTGGCTACTGCAACATCACAAAGTGCTGCACAAAGGTTTGTCCCGAGCACATTACCATTACAGATAACGCCATTATTCCACTGAAGGAGCGGGTTGTTGATCGCCATTATGATCCGGTAGCCGCGCTTGTGCGGCTCGTTCGTGGAGACAAAAAGAACCATGGCCGAAGAAGGAAAACTCGTGACCGATGAACTGAAGGTTATTTCCCGCGAAGCCATTCCGTCCGCGCTTGAAAAGGCCGAGCGGTATCGGCTGCTCAACCATTCGTGGGCTGCGGAGAGTATCTGTCTTGATGTGCTGGCGATCGATCCTGACAATCAGGATGCGCTGTTGATCCTTGTGCTCGCACTAAGCGACAGGATGGAAGAAGGCCACGTGCAGGCGGTCGCCATGGCGCGCGCTTACGTCGCGAAGATCGGCGATGAGTATCAACGATATTATCACTCTGGAATCATTGCGGAGCGTCGCGGGCAGGGGCTCATTACGCGCGGCGGAATGGGTGCAGGGGCTATAGCATACGAGGCATTTCGTGAGGCGATGACCTGGTACGCGAAGGCTGAGGCTGTCCGTCCGGCAGGAAATGACGATGCGATCTTGCGCTGGAATACCTGTGTGCGCATCCTGCAGCGGCGGACCGACCTCACTCCTGGCACCGACCACCCATATGAGCCCGCGCTGGACGACTAGGCCGGCTTCGGCGCTTCCTGGTCGAGAATTTCGCGGATCCTGCGCACCATCGTCTGGATCGCGAACGGCTTCGCAATGAACGATGCTCCAACCGCGAGGGTGCCATGGCTTGCGACTGCTTCGTCGCTGTGCCCCGACATGAAGAGAACGGGGAGTGTGGGATTCAGCGTGCGCAGATTGTCCGCGAGTTCCCGTCCGCCCATCCCCGGCATTACCACATCGCTGACGAGCATGTGAATTTTTATTTCTGATGTGCGGGCAATTCCCATCGCCTCGATTCCATTTGATGCCGTGAGGACGTTGTATCCAAGTCGTTCCAGGGCGCGCTTCAGCGGGGTGCGCACTGAGGCTTCGTCTTCGACCAGGAGCAGCGTTTCGGTTCCGCCCTTTACTTGTGAGTGTTCGCCGGAGACGATCCCCTGTTTGCCGCCATCATCCTCGGCGCGCGGAAGATAGAGCTTGAAGGAGGTTCCCTTGTCGCGCTCGGAGTCGAGTGTGATGAACCCGCCCGACTGACGAACGATTCCGTACACCGTTGAAAGACCGAGGCCCGTTCCCTTGCCAGGCTCCTTGGTCGTGAAGAACGGTTCAAAAATGCGCGCTCTCGTTTTCTCATCCATTCCGACACCTGTGTCGGCGACTTCAAGCATTACATATGGACCTGCGGCCAGGTCTTCCGGACGGATTTCATCAGTGCATTCCACATTTTGGGTCGAGATGGTGAGCCGACCGCCCTGCGGCATTGCATCCCGTGCGTTCACGGCGAGGTTCATAAGCACCTGCTCGAGCTGCGTGGGGTCCGCGCGAACAAACGCAAGGTTCGGTATCAATTCCGGAACCAGCGTGACATCTTCGCCGATGACACGTCGGAGCATTTCTTCCACGGACAAAACGATCTTGTTCAGGTTGATCGTCTGGGGCTGCAGAACCTGTTTTCTGCTGAACGCGAGGAGCTGGCGGGTGAGGGCAGCCGCGCGCGTTCCTGCGCGGCGAATCTCGGCAAGGTCTTCACGCACCGGATGGTCGGGCGTGAGGTCTTCCATGGCTAGCTCCGCGTTTGCGGAGATTGCAGTAAGGATATTGTTGAAGTCGTGCGCAATTCCTCCGGCGAGGCGGCCGATGGCTTCCATCTTCTGCGCCTGACGGAATTCGTCTTCGAGCCGACGATGTTCGGTCACATCGCGGGAAATTCCGGCAGCTCCGATAATCTTGCCGTCCTTGTCGCGAATCGGGGAGACGCTCACCGACACGAGAACACGCCTTCCGTCCTTGCGAAGCCTGGTGATCTCGAAATGGGCCGTGACTCCAGCGGTTGTAGTTTCATGGAAGATTGCATTCACGTCTATCGGCTCCCCGGGGGCAGTCATGAATTCAGTCTTCTTGCCCATGACTTCGCTCTGGACATATCCGTAGAGGCGCTCAGCACCGGGGTTCCAGCTCAGGATGTGACCATCGATGTCGGTGCCGATGAAGGCGTCGTCCGAAGACTCTACGATTGCGGCCAGTCGGGCCTCTGACTCGTGGGTTCGCTTCTGTTCGGTAACATCACGAAGATTGACTACGATTCCGCCGACGGCGGGATTGTCCACAAGGTTTGTGGAAATTGTCTCAAGGTGGAGCCAGCGACCGTCTCGATGACGAATGCGAATCTCGGAACGAACTGGCTTGCCGGGACTCTCGAGAATCAACTTCATGAGATTCTGGGCGAGCGGAATGTCGTCAGGGTGAACTGAGGCCAGGTCATGGCCTCGCATTTCTCCGGGCTTGAACCCGGTTACGCGCTCTGTGGCGGGGCTCGTGTAGAGTGTCTTCATCGTGGAATCCACTATGACGATTGGATCGCCCGCGTTTTCGATCAGCGCGCGCAGCCGCTGCTCCCGAAGACGAACCTGCGCGAGAGCACGAGTGCGCGCCGCCACGAGCCCCTCGTTTTCCTGCATCATTCGCGCAGAGATGAGAGCACCTGTGAGCATGCCGGCCAGCATCTGAAGCGCGTATAGTCCGGCCGGCCCAAATGCGGTTCCCGGTTTCGCACGAGCGATGAGAATTCCAAGGACTTCACTCGACCCGACGAGAGGGACTGCGTAGGCACCGTGAAAAATCTCGGAGTAGCCCTCGGCGGTCGTGAACTCGGCTTCATCGAGCTCGCAGGGAACGGGAGCCCGCTTGCGGACACAGTCAGCCAGGAATCCAGTTGCGGCGGGGATGCGCAGTCCCACCTTGAGGCCGGCCGCGCCACCGGCGGCGGTGATTACCAGGTCGTCACTATCGATGAAGCCGACAAGGGATCGGTCGGCTGGTGTAATTTCCACGACGCGGTCCGCAATCTTCTGCGTGAGAGTAAGCGTGTTGCTTCCGGCGGTGGAAATTTCGCGCTGGATCCTGAGTAGGGCAGCCGCCATTTCGCCGGGCAACATTCCGCCGGAAATTGAAGATTGTTCAATCAGCTCATTTATAGCCAAAACGTGATACCTCCGCTCGTGGCCCTGCCAGCGTAACATAGGTAAGACAGGTTGGATAGCAACTAAAGGCACATTCCAGGGTTGCGCTGGGTCGAATCACGGCAATCTTTGCGGCGTGAAAGGCCGCACATGCGTCATCATCAATCCTGCTTCAGGAAGAGGCAAGGGAAGCAAGGCAGCTCCGCTCATCCGTTCCGCCTTCAAGGCGGTCGGCATCACTGATTTCCGCGAAACAAAGGCCAGGGGTGATGAGGCGCGGCTTGTACGCGAGGCACTGGATGAGGGTTTCGCTACAATAGTTGCTGCCGGTGGGGACGGGACTTGGAGCAACGTCGGATGTGCGATCCTCCGGGAAGGAGCGGGAAAAACGGTGGCACTGGCTCTAGTCGCCGCGGGAACAGGCAATGACCTCGCGAAAAGCATCGGCGCTCCGGCCTCAGATTACGAGTTTATGGCGCGCCTCGCCGCAGAAAGGCGCACGAAATTCATTGACGTGGGCCGAATCGGGAACGGCTTTTTTCTCAACTCGGTCGGTTTCGGGTTCGACGCCTCGGTGCTTGCGACGATCGAGAAAATGTCATGGCTGCGGGGCAGCGCTGTTTATACTGTAGCCGCGTTGCGGCAGCTCTTTACGTACAAGGGACTCGCTGTTTCCAGCGCTGACGCATCACTTCCGAACCGCGCCATGATGATCATCGTTGCAAATGGAAGCTACCTCGGCGGGGCATTTCACATTGCTCCGTCGGCAACGATAACGGATGGAATACTGGACACTGTGATTGTTGGGGACATGTCACCAGCTGAACGACTCAAGCTGTTTGGCGCCGCCATGAAAGGGCAGCATATCGGTCGCGATGGCGTGACTACAACCCGGGGATCGCATATCACATTGCAATTTGATCATCCTCCTTCGTGCCAGCGGGACGGTGAGCTGGATTATCTGACGGAGGCAACTGTGACTCTTTCCTGCGATCCGGGCGCGCTGCAGGTAGTGGCCTGAGCGGAAAGGTGCGCGAGGAACGATATTTCAGCATTCGAACTTTCTCCTGATCGCCATTCCATGCGACTGACAACCATTGCTTTGTTTGCTGCCGTCACTGGCTTCGCGGCCTGCACGCCTTCCTCCATGCAAACTCCTGCCCCGGTATCAGACCCATATCTCGCACGTGCGCTAAACGTGCTGAGCACGACACCGCTTATCGACGGCCACAACGATCTTCCCTGGGAAGTTCGCGTGAGCAAGGGGGCAGAATACGATGTCAACCTGTACGATCTTCGCACTCATACCAGGGGCATGACCGACATAGAGCGGCTGCGCGCAGGGCACACGGGTGCGCAGTTCTGGTCTGTCTATATTCCCGGCGACCTGACGGGGATGACGATGGCTCGAGCGCAGGCTGAGCAGATTGACATCGCGAAGCGAATCATTGCCAAGTACCCGGACGTATTCGTGGAAGCTCGGACGGCTGCCGACATCCGCCGGGCTTTCGCCGAAAAGAAAATTGGCTCACTGATCGGCATGGAAGGTGGACACGCGATCGAGAACTCGCTGGCTCTCCTGCGAATGGATTACGAGCTGGGAGCGCGGTACATGACGTTGACTCACAATGTCACGCTCGACTGGGCCGACGCGGCCTTGGGAGCGCAGACCCATGGCGGCCTGACCGGATTCGGGAAGGAAGTTGTTCGGGAAATGAACCGTCTCGGGATGCTGGTAGATCTTTCCCACGTATCGCCGGGCACCATGAGCAGTGCTCTGGATGTAGCGGAGGCACCGGTGATTTTTTCGCACTCTGGCGCGAGAGCGCTGGTGGACCATCCGCGCAACGTGCCCGATTCGATTCTGCGCAGGCTTCCTGTAAATGGTGGAATTGTGATGGTTACATTCGTC
>JBKJPM010000168.1:0-19721 GCA_046595175.1 Gemmatimonadaceae bacterium | reverse complement strand
TGATCTCGCGACCGCGCACAACAGACATGTCGCGAAGCCGTCCCATCTTCAGCGTGAAAAGCAGAAGTGCCATCACCTGGCTGGTAAACGCCTTGGTGGAGGCAACACCGATTTCTGGACCGGCGTGCACGTAAATACCGCCGTCCGATTCACGCGCTATGGTTGAACCAACGACGTTCACGATTCCGTAGGTGCGGGCTCCGCGCTGTTTAGCCTCGCGCATTGCGGCGAGAGTATCCGCAGTTTCGCCCGACTGCGAGATCACTATGCACAGCGTCCGCGCGTTCACTATCGGATTGCGGTAGCGGAACTCCGACGCATACTCGACTTCCACTGGAATGCGGGTCAACTCCTCGATCATGTGCTCGCCTATCAGCGCCGAGTGCCAGCTCGTACCGCAGGCAGTGATCACTATGTTGTCGATGGCAAGCAGCTGCTCGTCGGTCATGTTCAGTCCGCCGAGCTTTGACGTACCCAGCTCGTCGAGCAGGCGGCCGCGCATGCAATTCTCGACTGTTTGCGGCTGTTCGAAGATTTCCTTGAGCATGAAATGGTCGTAGCCGCCGCGCTCGATCTGATCCAGATCCCAGTCGATCTTGCTCACGACACGATTTTGGTCTTGTGCGCGCAGGTCGATAATGCGATATCCGTCGCGGTTGAGCACCGCGAGATCGCCATCGTCGAGATAGATCACCTGCCTTGTGTGCGCGAGAATCGCTGCCGCGTCACTGGCGACATAATACTCCCCGTCTCCAAGCCCGATGAGAAGCGGGCTTCCCTTCCGCGCAGCAACGATCTTGTTGGAATCCTCGCTGGAGACCACAGCGATTCCGTACGTGCCTTCGATCTTCGAGAGGGCATCGCGAACCGCGTCCTCGAGATTCCCGTCAAAGGCTTCTTCGATGAGATGAGCGAGTACCTCGGTGTCAGTTTCGGAAACGAACTTGTGGCCAAGACCCTGAAGATGCGAACGCAGTGTCGTCGCGTTTTCTATGATGCCATTATGCACGACAGCGATGTGGCCTTTGCAGTCGATGTGCGGGTGTGCATTGCACTCATTCGGCTGACCGTGGGTGGCCCAGCGAGTATGCGCGATCCCGAGATTTCCGTGAATGGGCGTCGCGGCGATCGCGGCCTCGAGACGCGAGATCTTTCCGGCCGCCTTGCGGGTTTCGACACCACCGCCATTCAGGACCGCCACACCAGCGGAATCGTATCCGCGATACTCCAGGCGCTTAAGACCTTCAATAAGAAGCGGCGTGGCTCCCTTTTGTCCGATGTATCCCACAATTCCGCACATACGATCTATCCCTTAATTGCCCGTAATAACGGGGTTCCGTTGGCCATCCTCAACCAGCTTTTGAATCTACCCAGCGAGCGCATCCAGCGGTGCCCGACACTCGGCAATCAGCTGCCGAGCCTCAGCTTCCGTGGGCGCCTCGGCTATTACTCGCACAATTGGTTCCGTTCCGGACGGGCGCACGTGAACCCAGCGGTCTGGCCATGTAAGGCGCAGACCATCCTGACTGTCGGCCGCGGCCTTGGGAAAGGCCTTTTTTAGACCGGCGTAGACGCTATCCAAGGGGACCTTGGGGCGATCCAGCTTGTCCTTCACGATGCTGTAGCGCGGGTAGGAAGACACAATTTCCGAGAGCGTCCTCTTTTCCTGCAAGAGGAGCTGGAGAATGATCGCTGCCCCAACCGGCGCATCGCGCCCCAGGTGCATCTCCGTGAGGATCACGCCTCCATTGCCTTCGCCGCCAATCGGAGCCCCTTCCGTTCGCATGCGGGTGGCAACATTCACCTCGCCGACGGGTGCCCTGACGACCTTTCTGCCGGCTTCATCCGCAATGTCGTCGATGATTCGGCTGGTCGAAAGATTGGTGACGACCGGGCCCTCTCTGTGCTGGAGAACAACCTTGGCTGCGAGAGCCAATGTGTAGTCCTCTCCAATTGCCTTTCCCTTTTCAGACACAAGCGCAAGGCGATCGACGTCCGGATCCACGGCAAAGCCGACCTCGGCCCCGGATTTCTTCACCAGGGCTTCCAGCTCTCCAAGATTTTCGGGGACCGGTTCCGGCGGTCGCGGAAACTTTCCGTCTGTTTCGAGATTGATGGCGGTGACTTCACAGCCAAGCTTCTCGAGAAGGCCCGGCATGAACGCCCCGCCCGCGCCGCGCACGCAATCGAGTGCAACCTTGAACTTTCGGGCGCGAATCGCCGGTACGTCAATGAATGGAAGATTCAGGATCTGTTCGATGTGGCGATCAGATGCATCCGATACCGACTTCGTCGATCCGAGTTTGTCCCAGGTGGCGCGCGGAATCACGCCTTCGACAATGCGGCGCATGGCGGCACCTTCGGCTGCGTCCAGAAAGAGACCCGAAGGCCCAATGAATTTGAGTGCGTTCCACTCTATCGGGTTATGACTCGCAGTGATCGCGAGACCACCGGCAGCGTGATTGTGTTCTACGGCGAGCTGAATTGTCGGGGTAGGCGCCATCCCCACATCCAGCACCTGACAGCCGACTGATTCCAGCGCCGAGAGTACGACTCGGTGAAACATCTGGCCGGATACGCGACTGTCGCGACCAACAACGACCGTAGCGATGTCCTTTCCTGCGGCGCGCGACTGCTCGAGAGCCCATGCTCCAAAGCCGGCGGCGAACTGCGCTACGATTTCAGGCGTCAGCCCCTCGCCAACACGCCCGCGGACACCGGAAACGCTAACCATCAATTTTTCAAATGGCATTCAAATCTCCAACCAGATGTTTCCGCAGGATTCCGCGGGTTCCAGCATGGGGAAATCTATCTGTTGCACCTCAGTGAACGAATCTGCTCATCAAACTATTGTGCCCAAGGCTGCGGCCCCTAACTTGAAATTTCACTGTTAAATGGGGAGAAAACGATGGTGCCCAAAGCCGGCTTCTTCATTTCTATTCTTGCTATTGCGTCAATCGCAGGACCAGCTTCAGCAGCGGCCCAGTCTGGAATGACAAATGAGCAAAAAATTGCTCAGGCAATGGCCGCCGGCCCGAGCTCCATCTCCGCAAACGCAACCATAATGGACTGGCCCGATGCGTCAGGTAAGCAGGCCATGCTGCGAAAGGGTACCAATGGCTGGATGTGTATGCCAAGCCACCCCGGTGGGCAGTACTTGAAGAATGACGCAATGTGCCTGGACAAACCCTGGCAGGAATTCATTGGAGCGCTCGTCAACGGAAAAAAGCCCCATATACATGATGTGGGATACGCCTACATGCTGACCAGCGACGGAGACGAGGCGAACACTAAAATGGGGGAAAAGGCGCCTACCAAAACCAATATGTGGCACCATGTGGGACCGCACGTGATGGTTGTTTACCCAAACGCCAACACCGCAAGGATGGCGTCGAACGATCCACACAATGGCGGACCGTACGTAATGTGGAAAGACACCCCATATGCGCACGTAATGTGGCCCGTACCTAAGTAACATTTCTTCCCGGCTACACACAGGCCCCGGCGTGAACTTCCGCGCCGGGGTTTTTCTATCTGGTAATGAGCTAATTTTTACCTGCTCTCTTACCCCTCTCATGAAATGACCAGAGTTTTTGACGAAGATCTCAAGGCTGGACTAGGTACCCGCGCCATTCACGCAGGGCAGCGTCCCGACCCTCTTTCCGGTGCGATCATGACGCCGGTGTATCTCACCTCCACGTACGTGCAGGATGAGCTCGGAAAGAACAAGGGTTATGAGTACGCACGCGGCAAGAATCCCACCCGCGAAGCGTTGGAGCGCAACGTTGCGGCGCTCGAGGGCGGACGACATGGCTTCGCTTTTTCGAGCGGGATGGGCTGCCTCGACTCGATCATGAAGCTGTTCAAGTCGGGCGATCACATAGTGTGCGGCGAGAACGTGTACGGCGGGAGCTTCCGGCTATTCGACAAGATCCTCCGCAACTTTGGACTCACTTTTACCTACGTTGACGCCCGCGACCCGCAGAAGATCGAAGATGCATGCACCGACAAGACAGTGGCCATCCTGGTCGAAACGCCAACGAATCCGCTCATGCGGCTCACCGATCTTTACGCGGCATCAACCGCGGCGAAGAAGCACAAGGCGCTGCTGATAGTCGACAACACCTTTGCAACACCGGTTCTGCAGCAGCCGTTCAAGCACGGCGCAGACATCATCTTTCATTCGACCACGAAATACCTGAATGGCCACAGTGACATGATCGGGGGAATCGCCATCGTCAGGGACGACGATCTCGCCGCAAAGCTGCAGTTTATTCAGAACGCGGCGGGCGCGGTACCGGGACCTTTTGATTCATGGCTGGCGCTCCGTGGAACGAAGACGCTGCATTTGCGCATGGAGCGTCACTGTCAAAACGGCGCCCGCGTCGCAAAGTGGCTGGTTGAAAAGCTCGGCGCCGAGAAGGTCATCTATCCCGGACTTGAATCACATCCGCAGCATGAGCTCGCGAAACGGCAGATGAGCGGATTCGGGGGAATGATCTCCGTGGAAACTGGAAGCAAGGTGCGAGCGAACGAGATTCTTTCCAAGGCGCGCGTATTCTCGCTTGCTGAATCCCTTGGAGGGGTCGAGAGCCTTATCAGTCATCCAGCGTCGATGACCCATGCATCGGTAGAAATCGAGCGTCGCGGCCAGCTTGGAATCACGGAAGGATTGATTCGGCTGTCCTGCGGCGTGGAAGATGTTGAGGATCTACTGGCGGATCTGGAAAACGCATTCGCATGAAGATCCTGGTCGTCGGTGGAGGAGGGCGAGAGCATGCTCTCGTCTGGAAGTTTCTCCAGGACGACCCCAGCTGCGAAATTATTGTCGCTCCGGGGAATGGAGGTATCGCGCAGCTGGCACGTTGCGTCCCGTTGCGTGCGAATGATGTGGAAGGGCTTCTGGGCCTCGCAAAATCAGAAGAAGTTGATTTCACAATGGTCGGCCCGGAGGTTCCCCTCGAGCTGGGAATCGTAGATGTCTTTCGCGAGAGCGGGCTCGCCATCTTTGGTCCGACTCGCAGCGCGGCCCGCCTCGAAACGTCCAAGCGTTTTGCAAAAGAGCTTATGCTCGCCAATGGAATTCCAACGGCTGCGGCGAGCTTTCACACCTCGATGGATTCAGCCCGGGAGGCGGTCCGGAGAGTCGGAGTACCCGTTGTAATCAAGGCGTCAGGGCTTGCAGGCGGAAAGGGCGTTGTAGTCGCACAAAGCATTGAAGAGGCCAACAAGGCGATCGAGTCAATGCTCGGCGATCGAATTTTTGACCAGGCCGGTAGTGAGATTCTAATCGAAGAGTTCATGACCGGCGAAGAGCTCTCGATTTTTGTCATCAGCGACGGCGAACACCTGGTAATGCTTCCGCCAGCACAGGACCACAAGCGCCTGCTGGACGGCGACACCGGTCCGAACACAGGGGGCATGGGAGCGTATTCTCCCGTCTCACTCGCGACCAAGGCTACTCTTGATCGAATCACCGACACAATCATCGGCCCAATTCTCAAGGCAATGCAGGCTACGGGTGCGCCATTCTCGGGGCTGCTGTACGCGGGGATCATGTTGACACCCTCCGGTCCAAAAGTTGTCGAGTTCAATTGCAGATTCGGGGATCCGGAAACTCAGGCAATACTGCCGCGCCTCAAATCTTTATTGCTGCCAGTGATTGCTGCAGTTGCACGCGGCGACTGCATCGAGAAGTTCGGCGAGCTGGAATGCAAACTCGGTCACACGGTGACCATAGTTTTAGCTGCCGGCGGATATCCAGGGACGCCGCGCCTTGGAGACACGGTGCAATTTGTTGCTCCGCCCCCTGGCATGCACGTCTTTCACTCGGGGACTGCTCTCTCTGCCGACTCCGGAACTTTCGTTACCTCCGGCGGCCGCGTAATCGCGCTTACATGCTTCGCGCCAACGCTGCCGCAGGCAATTGTCCGGGCACGCGAATTTGCCGAGAGAATTCATTTCACTGGAAAACAATTTCGACGCGACATCGGCCATCGGGAGCTGGAGAGAATTGCCAGAGCTACCTGAAACCGAAACAATGGCCCGTCAGCTCGACGCCGCGGTTTCCGGCCGCACAATAGAGCGCGTAACTGTAAAGAAAGCAGATGTGATTCGCGAAGTCTCAACCGCGACATTCAAGAGGCGGCTTACCGGCGCCAGCTTCCTCAGGTCCTGGCGACGGGCGAAGCTGGTGATATCCGACCTGAGTACCGGCGACCGGATACTCATGCAACCGCGATTCACGGGCGCCTGGACGATCGACAATGGCAAGCTCGATCCGGCGGCGCTCAAGTACTCTACCCTCGCCTTTTTCCTGGACGATGGCCGCGCTGTGCACTATTGCGACACGCGCAGGCTCGGCACCGTCGCTCTCATGGGTCAGAAACGATTCGAGGAGTACACGGGAGCGCTGGGAATAGAACCTCTTGACCGCGCCTTTACCGCATCCCATCTATCGGAGCTGTTCGGCTCAACCCACCAGGCGGTGAAGCGCGCATTGATGGATCAGAAGAAAATAGTCGGAGTCGGAAATATCTATGCGAATGAGGCACTTTGGACCGCGCGCATCGATCCTTCGCGCGACGCATCTACTCTCACCAGGGATGAAGTCAAGCTTCTGCACCGCTCGGTCGTCACTGTCCTGCGCGAAGCGATCAAGATGAACGGAACGAGCTTCCGGGATTATCGCGACACGTCGGGAGCGAAGGGTGGGTTCGTGGACCGATTGAATGCATACGGACGTGAGGGACTTCCCTGCCCGCGCTGCGGATCCAGGATGGTCGGGACCCACGAGATCGATGGAAGGCAGACGGTGTTATGCGTGAGATGCCAGCACTGATGCGCAAATCCTCGCTTCGGCACGAGCCGACAACCGAGGATCAGCTAAAGATCATGCGTTCGGCCGTGCGCGCTGGAGCCGCAGATCGTCCGGGCACTTATCGAATGCTTTCCAACGAAGGCGAGATTATCTACGTCGGCAAGTCCAAGCAGGTTCGCACGAGACTCCTCAGCTATTTCCGCTGCGCGTATCCCAATGAGAAAGGTGCCCGGATTTTGCGCGAAGCGACTTCGATCGAATGGGATTACGCGCCGAGCGAGTTTGCAGCGCTTCTTCAGGAGCTTCGCCTCATCAAGCGCTTCCGGCCCCGCTATAACGTCGCGATGAAGCGAGATGTGCGGCACTACTCGTTCATCAAGCTCACCCGGGGACCTGCGCCCAAGCTGGCCGTCGTTCGCGGACCCTCGGCAGATGACGCAGCGATTTATTATGGACCTTTTGTTGGGGCGCAGAGGATCGAGGAAGCACTGCGCGAGCTGAGCGACATCCTCATGCTCCGCGACTGCAAGTCCGACATCCCGATGCACTTTACCGATCAAGCCGAGCTGTTCAACCTTGGCGCCCGCACGCCCGGGTGCATCCGTTATGAGATTGGCAAATGCCTCGGACCGTGCGTGGCGGGATGTTCTGAGAGCGAGTATGCGGTTCGCGTTACGCAGGCCCGCGCATTTCTGGATGGAGACGATGACGGTCCCATTAACGACCTTCGCGCCAAGATGGAAACCGCGAGTATCAACATGGAGTACGAACGGGCAGCTTCATTTCGCAACAAGCTGCAGCGACTGGAAGACCTGCGGGAACAGTTCGGGCGGCTGCGTTTTGCGGTAGAGACATTGTCCTTTGTCTACACGGTTCCGGGCCATGAGGGCGAGGATCGCGTTTATCTAGTGAAACGCGGTGTAGTCAGAGCAGAGCTCGAGAAACCAAAATCCACAGGGCAGCGCAAGCAGCTGCGTGCACTTGTTGATCAGATTTTTTCCAGCGAAGACACCCGGAAACCGGCCGCGTCTGTCCCGACGCATGAAATCGATGAACTACTTCTGCTCTCGTCATGGTTCCGTCGGTTTCCGAAAGAAATGAAACGCGCGAAACCTGCTTTGGTGTCGTGACTGTCGCGTTGGTGCTCCGCCGCAGCTAGGCTTCGCCGGTGATTCGGCGTACACCTTTTGTCGCATGTTGGGCCGGCTGCAGACGCTGCTCTGGACCACCAACGCTCCATTCCTATCCAGGCAAGAACTGAGAACGTATTCCCCATAAACTGAGTTGGGCCTAGTCCTAAGGCAGCGTCTGACGTCGGCCGTCATGCGACAGAAGGGATTTCTCACAAGCACCGGCGGCAGCTAGCTGCCGTGGACTATGCCCAACGCGGCAGAAGCCTGGAACTCTACTCGCCGGTCCAACGGTTGCCGACGGAATGCTCTACTTCGAGGTGATCCAGAATGCGCGCAACCATAAAATCCACGAGATCTTGAATTGACTGAGGCTTGTTGTAATAGCCGGGAGCTGCAGGCATGACTATGGCTCCGGCGCGCGCAAGCCGGAGCATGTTCTCAAGGTGAATCGCGCTCATCGGAGTTTCGCGCGGGACCAGGATGAGCTTGCGGCGTTCCTTGAGGGTGACGTCGGCGGCGCGCTCAATCAGGGACCTTGAAGAGCCAACACTCACAGCTGAAAGCGTCCCCATCGAACAGGGACAAATCACCATTCCAGCTGTGGGTGATGAACCTGAAGCGGGCTGTGCACCGCGGTCATCATTCTCGTACAGGCGAACGAACTTCTTCCACGCCGATGATCCCACGACTTCCTGAAGTGCGGCAACATCGCCGATGTCGGACTCGGTGCGCAGCAGTCGCCAGCCGAACTTCGAGATAATCAGTGAAACGCTACGTTCCGCCTTCAACAGCTCGCGCAAGAGTGAAACCGCGTACGGAGCACCCGACGCGCCGGTCAAACCAAGTACGATCGGGCGATCCTCGCTCATCTTGCCACCCGTTCAGCCAGTACGAATCCGAAAAACACGATGCTGATGACGCCGTTCATTGTGAAAAAAGCGGCATCCAGTTTCGAGAGGTCACCAGGACGTACAAGCGAATGTTCGTACAATAGAAGTGCAGCGCACACGATCACACCGGCCAGATAAATCAGTCCCGCACCTGCTCCGTACCCAGCCACGCCGAGACTGATGACTGTCAGGGCGTGAAAGACGCGCGAGAGAATCAGCGCCCGTTCTTGCCCGATCGTGGATGGAATCGAGAAAAGCTTGTTCTCACGATCGAACCCTTCATCCTGCATCGCATACAGGATGTCGAACCCCCCAACCCACGTAGCAACGGCGATCGCCAACGCGGGGAGCATCCACCACGGCTCACTCCAATGACCCGTCGTAGCGAGGTATCCGCCCACAGGAGCGATGGAAAGTCCGACGCCGAGCACGAGATGCGACCATCGGGTGAATCGCTTGGTGTAGCTGTAGAAAAAAACCCAAACAAGCGCGACAGGCGAAAGGTAGAGACAAAGGGGATTGAGTTCCCAGGCCGCGAGAACGAAAATCGCCGATGCGACTCCGACTGCAATCGAGGCTGCTCGCGCAGAGAGTGCCCCGGATGGAATCTCGCGCATTCTGGTTCGCGGATTTATCGCGTCAATCTCCCGGTCCACAATGCGATTGAATCCCATCGCCGCGAAACGAGCCGCGGAAAAGGCGACCACTACCCAAACGACATCCGAGATCGTTACCGGCGCGATGTAACTCGCTAACGTTAATCCCACCAAAGCAAAAGGAAGCGCAAAAACCGTGTGCGGAAGCTTTACAAAGTTCGCATACCTGATCGCGAGTGAGCGACCCGCGAACGTCTGTCCTTCGAGCGCCTCTTCCTTCACTTGTCTATTCCGAGCGTCGGCCAGATCGCGTCAATTTTCGCGCGGGTCGCGACATCCATCCTGATTACTTTGGGCCAATTCCGCGTGAATCCTTCCTCGGGCCATTTTCTCGTTGCATCGATGCCCATCTTTGAACCGTAGGTGAAAGCCCGGCTGCTGTGATCGAGCACATCCACAGGCCCCATGGTGAAGCGCGTATCGCGCTCGGGGTCGATGTTGTTGAGCGCCACCCACCAGGCTTCCTTCGGATCGCGCACATTGACTTCCTTGTCCACTATAACAAGAACCTTCGCCAGTGACATGAGACCCTGTCCCCAGAGGGCGTTCATCACCTTGTAAGCCTGTCCGGGATACTGCTTGTCGATCGAAACAAAAACGAGATTGTGAAAAATTCCTTCAGCCGGCATGTGATAGTCCACGACCTCGGGAACTGTCATCTTGAGCAGGGGGAGAAAAATCCGCTCAGTCGCGTGGCCAAGATAAAAATCCTCCATTGGCGGAATCCCGACGATCGTCGTTGCATATACGGGATTCTTTCGCATTGTCACAGCAGTTACATGAACCTGCGGATACAGGTCAGCTTCCGAATAAAATCCGGTGTGGTCTCCAAAGGGACCTTCAACCACCAGGTCTTCGGACGGATCGATGTAACCCTCGATCACGAATTCTGCGTCCGACGGAACATCAAGATCACAAGTCACAGCTTTCGTAAGCGAAACAGGCGACTTCCGCAGAAATCCCGCGAAAATGAATTCATCCACCATGGGTGGCAGCGGAGCTGAAGCACTGTACACGGACGCCGGGTCCGCCCCAATGGCGATGCACACATGCATCCTCTCACCCCTCTCGGCCATCTCGCGCCAATGCGCGGCGCCAACCTTGTGCCGCTGCCAATGCATCGCGAGTGTTCGCGCGCCGGTAACCTGGATACGGTACATCCCGACGTTCCGGATTCCGCGCTTGGGGTCCCGGGTGATCACCATGGGAAGCGTGATGTATGGTCCACCGTCCTCTGGCCAGCACGTAATAATAGGCAGCTTCGACAGGTCAACCTGATCGTCGCGAAGAACAACTTCCTGGCAGGCCGCGCCACCGTTCTTTACACGCGGCGGAAATTTCGAGATCTCCAGCAACCGGGGCAGCATCGACAGCTTTCCCATGAAACCGTCGGGCACCTTGAGATCCATCATCTGGGTGATGCGGGATCCTATGTCATCCAGGTCAGTGACGCCGAGCGAGAGCGACATCCTTTTCATCGAACCGAAAAGGTTTATTGCAACCGGGTATCCCGACCGCTCGCCATTGTCGAGAATCACATTCTCGAAAAGCAGAGCCTTGCCACCGCCCGGCTGCTTCATGACACGATCCGCGATTTCGCAAAGCTCGAGGCGAGCCTTCACCGGCGCTGATATCCGCACCAGCTCGCCGATACGATCTATTTCTGCAATGAATTCCTGAATCGTGTCTATGCTCAAATGATTTCCAGTTAGGCCCGCACGCCCTGATGAATTGCCGCGATTCCGAAAGTCAGTGATTTCCACGACACATCCCGAAATCCGGCCAGCCGCATCCGCTCGGCAAGACTCTCCTGGACGGGAAAGTTCGCCACTGAACGTGGAAGATAACGGTAGGCCGTTCCATGACCGCTTATCAGTCCGCCGATAAAGGGCAGGATATGGTGGAAATAGAGGTGATACAACCAGCGCACCGGAGCAAATCGGGGCGTCGAGAACTCGAGTATGACGAAACGGCTGCCCGGCTTGAGAACCCGGAACACTTCCCTTAATCCCGAGTCAAGGCTGGCAACATTTCTAATTCCAAATGCGACAATAGCTCCGTCCATCGACGACTCGCGCAGGGGTAGGACGAGCGCGTCAGCCGTCACCGGCGAAATTTCGCGGCCACGCGTTTTTTCAAGCCCTGCGCGCAGCATTGGTTCGGCAAAATCAGCGCTGATGACTTGTCCGCGAAAACGGTTCCATGCCGTCATCTGCTCGGAGACGTCCAGTGTGCCGGCGCAAAGATCCACGTATACGCCCTTATCCAACGAAGGATCGAGGACGGCGATAGCCTTGTTGCGCCAGATACGATCGATGTTGAAGCTGAGCAGATGGTTGAGGAGATCATACCGCGGGGCTATCTCGGAAAAGATTTTCCGGACATAGGCGCGCTTCTCACCACTGCCGGCAGCGGCAGCTATTGATACGGCTTCGTCGGTTAATACAGCTGGCATAGAGGAAAAGTGGTCGGGCGCATAGGACAGGGGCAAGCTAACTTAGTGCGCGAAGATGCCTGCATTCCCTCCTGCCCCACCGAAAACACCGCATCTCGCCAGTCTATCGGACCAGGCCGTTGTCGCGCTGGCGAAAGAAGGGCGGGAGCCTGCTTACCGCGAATTGCTCGCTCGATATGAGCGGCCGGTGTTTACTCTCATCTTCCGAATGGTGCGCGACCGCGAGCTGGCCGAAGATCTTTCCCAGGAAACTTTCGTCAAAATCCTGAATAACATCGACAGGTACAGCACCGAGTTTAAGTTTTCGAGTTGGCTCTTCAAGATCGCGAACAATGTCACGATAGATCATCTCCGAAAGCGGCATCTGGAGACAGTCAGCATCGAAGGATCTCGCGATGCCTCTACTCCTGACGAAGAGATGGCCACGGCGATTGTGATCGTTTCCCCGGGTGAGTCCCCCCTGGAGGAACTGGAGTCCAAGGAGCTCGGCTCCGCCATCGAAAAAGCCATCGGGAAGCTCAGGCCCGAATACAGGTCCTGTATCCTGTTGAGGCACGTTGAGGCGTATTCGTACGAAGAGATTTCCGAGATCGTTGGGCTGCCACTTGGCACAGTTAAGACATACATCCACAGGGCACGCCAGGAGCTCCGGGAAGCCCTCGAGGAAGTTCGATGAAAATCTTTGAAACCTGCCCCCTTCGGGCACCGTATTTCACTGTGAGGACATGGTGACTGACAAGAATATCGACGACTTCGACCCGAAACTGGACGAGCTGCTGAGGCTCCCCCGGTTCTCCCCTTCCGCGGATTTCCCGGATAGGGTGATGAGCCAGGTGGCAGTCTTTAAACGGCGTGCGCCGGTCAAAGTTGCCGCCCCCATTCCCGGGATTCGTTACCAGGCGCCAGTTCCCGCCAGAGCCGAGTGGGCGGTTCCGCCCGCAATCGCACGCTGGATTCCCGCGTCGAGACCTGCCCGCTATGCGGCTGGGGTTCTGGCGGTCGTCACGAGTTTTGCCACAACAGCGGCAGCAATCGTGGTCGCGGCGAATCTTGGGCTTGCCTCCTTTATCGGGAGCCTGGCTGTCGACCGGATGGTTAGCGGGTTTGCCGCCCTTGGGCAGAGTGCATTTAATGTCATAAATCCTGGTGGAGCGGCGCAGAGCGCTATGGTTATTGGCGGGTTGGCTGCAGGCGGGATTGCGGCGCTCGCAGGTCTGAACAAAGCCGCATCACTCAACCCGCGCACGATCTAGAAAATGAAAACTCTCCTACTTGGTGCAGTACTCGCGGTATTCCCCTTCGTCCGAAGTTCGCATCCCGCGCAAATCAGCATGTCGGCGCCGCCGGTAGGAGCCAACGTTTCATCTTCCGGCTCTGTTGCTTCCGTTAACGGCGACCTGGATGTGTACGGAACTGTGCGAGGCGACGCGATCGCTCTCCGAGGAGATGTCATAGTTCATCGCGGGGCCCGCATAACCGGCGATGCAATTTCGATCGTCGGATCGGTTCGGAACGAAGGCGGCACCATTGGCGGACGCGTGCGCACATATCGCAACGCTCCTCGGATGTTCACCCGCTCGACAGCCCTTTATGCGACCCGCGGAATCTGGTTTGGACCAGTCATGACAGTTGCACTTCTCGCGCTTGTCCTCGTGATCGGATTCGGCGCGCTCGTATTGAGTAGCAATCAGCTCAAGAGAGTCAACGAGACATTGCGCGGTGGCGTGGGCAAATCATTCTTTGCCGGTATTCTGGGCGCGATGGCTGTAGCTCCCGCCTTCGTCGCGCTTGTTATTGCAATGGCGGTAACTGTAATCGGAATCCTGTTCATTCCGCTTGGCATGCTGGCGTTCGGAGTGATCATCATGGGCATCGGCACGCTTGGCTTTATCGCTGTTGCGCAGCTAACTGGGAACGCCCTGACGCGCGGTGCGCGCAAGGACACCACAGAGCGCGGTGCAGAGCTGCGTTCGCTGGTTGTGGGGATGCTCGCATACATAGCGTTGTGGGCGCTGGCAGCGGTCCTCACGCCCATTCCCCTGTTGGGTTCTCTCGTCCGCACATTCGCCTTTGCAGTCACTCTCGTCGCATTCGTGACTGGGTTCGGCGCGGTCATTCTGACTGGTTTTCGAAAAAAGTCGACATCGGTGGCGCCTGCTGCATAAGCACGCGCGGTAGAAGTCGGGCTGGCCTGACGCTTGCCCCGTTGGTCGGACAATGGATCGTCAATGATTTTCCTGGGCCATCGGGTAAAGGACCTCGCGAAAAAAACGTGGAGCGAAACCCTGGACGACAACGTCCTGGGGGTTTCCGCGCAAATCGCCTACAACACATTCTTTTCGCTCTTTCCGTTCCTGCTCTTTGCCGCCCCTCTCGTTAGCCTCATGGGAGACAAGCAGGCGATTATCAATGGGGTTCTTTCCCACCTCACACTGCCGCCCGCAGCCATGGCAATGCTCGGCGGGGTGCTGCGCGACGTGGTGTTCGCGAAGAACGCTCCGGGACTCATCTCCATCGGGGCGCTGCTCGCTGCATACTCGGGGTCCGGCATCTTTACTACGTTCATGGACGCCCTCAACACCGCGTACGACGTCACTGACAAGCGGAGCTGGTGGAGAAAAAGATTGATCGCGCTCGGAATGCTTGTGGGCGCCGCGATCGTGATGGGGCTCGCGACTTACGTCATGCTTGCCGGTGAGAAAACGTTGACGCTGCTCGGCGGAATTGTTGGGATGTCAGCGCAGACAGCCAAAGCCTGGACGTTTCTCCAGTTCCCTGTCGCTTTCGCCCTGTTGACTGCATTTCTCTGGCTGATGTACTACGTGCTGCCTTATGCGAAACAGCAGAAGAAACAGGTTCTCATCGGTTCCATGTTTGCCTCATCTCTCTGGATCGTGGCCACCCTTTTGTTCCGGCTCTACGTTCAGAACTGGGGAGCGTACAATCCCGCATATGGAACGATCGGAGGAGTAATGATTCTTCTGACATGGATGTACATCTCTTCAGTTGTCATTCTCATCGGGGGAGAGCTCAACTCCGAAATTGCGTGTGGAACCGGCGCAATCAGGTCAAAAGCCGGCGCGGTTTACGCCGGCCGCATCGCCACCGGCGAGAATCCCGACTACCCGTCCACCGAGATCCGTTAGCGCCTTTCCCGCAGGCGAATCAGGCTCTGCAACTATTATGGGCTGGCCCACGTCACCCCCGGAAAGGACTTGGGCGTACAGCGGAATCTCGGCGAGCAGAGGAATACCCAGCTCATTCGCAAGCCTGAGGCCGCCGCCAGAGCCGAACAGATTGCTTCGCTTTCCGCAATCCGGACATTCGAAGTAGCTCATGTTCTCGACAATTCCGAGCACGGGAACATCCACGCGTTCGAACATTTTTGCGCCGCGCAGCGAATCCCCTGCGGCGACTTCCTGCGGCGTGGTGACGATTACCGCGCCATGAATCTTTGTGGCCTGCACAAGCGAAAGCTGGGCATCGCCTGTACCAGGAGGCATGTCCACCACGAGGTAATCCAGCTGACCCCAATACACGTCGCGCAGGAACTGGGTGATGATCTTCATGATGATGGGACCACGCCATATCGCGGGCTGGTCCCGCTCGATGAGGAAGCCGATGCTCATCACCTGAACACCATGCGCCTTGTGCGGCACGATGAGCTCTCCACGAAGACCTGGTGCGCCGGACGCACCCATCATGCGCGGGATGTTGGGGCCGTACACATCAGCATCCATTAGCCCAACGCGCTTTCCCTGCTTCGCCAGGGCAATCGCAAGATTGACTGCGACAGTGGATTTACCAACTCCGCCCTTTCCGCTAGAAACGGCGATGATAGTCCCAAGATCCGGATACGTCACGGGAGTCGGCGCTGGAACAGCGGCTTTCTGCGATTTCGGTTCCTGACCCATCACCGGCAGCGCTCGCCCGGCGCGATTGGCACCCGGAACGGATGCAGGCTTGCTGGCCGCATTTGCATCCTTGATATCAACCTTCACATCTGTCACCCCGTCCGTGCCAACCAGGGCTGCTCGCACCTCGCGCGCAATCGCAGCATCATCCTGTGCGGTCATTAGAAGTGTCAGCCGCACTTTTCCATCAGGCGTGGTCGCGATGTCGCGGACCATCTCGGAGGAAAGAACATCGGCGTTAGTCCGGCGGTTGATAACGCCGGTAAGCGACTTTGTAATCTTTTCCTGGAGACTCACGAAAAACTGACCGAAGTGACCTGGGGAACCCGCAGCTTGAGCTGCGTCTCGATTCCCTGCAGAAATGTTTCGACAGACAGCTCGCAATCCGGACAGTCTCCATTCACGTCGAGAACTACGGCACCCGACACCGCATCAAAACTGGAAAGTCTCAGCCCGCACTCTTCCAGCCGCAAAATCGGGCGGATTCTGTCGAGCGCATTCCTGATTTCCTCTTGTATTTTTTCCTGCGGCGCCTCGCGGCGGCGTTTACGAAGCAGCATACATGCAAGTTAGACGGGTGCGCCCAGCGATGCTACGCGTTGGTTCGAAGAAACTCGCGGGCCTGAGCCACTACGTCGTGCTGAACTTCCTCGAGTGTCCCGGGCACCATCGCACCAGCAGCACGTTTGTGCCCGCCGCCTCCGAATTTCCTTGCAAACTCGTTCACATCCACATCGCCTGTGCTGCGAAACGAGATCTTTACCTTGCCGTGCCCGAGATCCCGGAAGAAAACTGCCATGCGGGTTCCACCTATCGAGCGCGGATGCTCGGCGATCCCTTCGATGTCCTCGCTCTTGAGACCGTACTGCTCCGTCGCGCCAGCAGGCACCGAAATCCAGGACAGTCCGTATTCGGCGTCCACCTGCAGCGTCGCGAGCGCATCACGCAGCAAGTGCAGCCGGCCGATTGGAATTGACGCGTACAATCGGCGGTACATCTCTTCCGGCTCTACACCAGCCGCAATCAGCTGCGCAGCAATCGCAAGCGCCCGCGCCGAAGTGTTGCTGAAACGGAAACCGCCCGTGTCGGTGAGGATCGCAACATACAGAGCGCGCGCGATTTCCGGCGTTAACTGCAATCCAAGAACTGATGCGAAATCGTAGACAAGCTCTCCTGTCGCGCACGCCGAAGTGTCGGCGAGCATTTCCGAACCCGGTGGCTCGTCGCTCGGAATGTGGTGATCGATTACGAGCACCGGTCCCTTGAACTGCCGGACAGTGTCGGCGAGCGTCCCCAGTCGAGTGACGTCACTGATATCCACAACGAGCAGCATGTCGGCGGCAGCGAGAGCCTTCGCACCTTCCTTTGAGCGATCTGTGACATCGTTTCCCAGCAGAAACGAAAACGTTTCTGGCCACGGGGTCGGATTCACGATGTACGGCTTGAGTCCCATCTGCGTGAGGAGCTGTGCCAGGCCCGCTTCGGAGCCGCACCCGTCTCCATCCGAGTTGATGTGGGTGGAGATTGCGACAGAGCGCCCCGCGCGGAATTCCCGCGCGAGACGCTCTATCGATTCCTTGCGGTGCTGTGGGACGGTTAGAAGATCAACCACCCCGTTCCTGAGCCGCCAACTTCGAATGTCTCTTTCCATACAGGAAGTAGATCGCGAGACCGATGATCATCCAGATGATAAGACGCTCCCAGGTTGCCCCGGGAAGTCCGTACATCAGGTAAAGACAGGTCAGCACTCCAAGTCCTGGAACGAGCGGGACCAGAGGAGTCCTAAATGGACGCGCGATGTTGGGGCTCTTGTATCGAAGAACGATGACACCCGCGCAGACGATCACGAATGCGAACAGTGTTCCGATCGAAACAAGCTCGCCAAGCAATCCGATCGGGAATAAAGCAGCGACGACAGCCGCAACCGATCCCGTCAGAATTGTCGTGATATAAGGCGTGCGATACTTCGGGTGGACTTTGCCAAATACAGCCGGAAGCAGCCCGTCACGTGACATGGAGAAGAATATTCTGGGTTGTCCCATGAGCATCACGAGTACGACGGAAGCAAGACCTGCAATCGCTCCAATGTTCACGATCGGCTTGAGCCACGCGAGCGCGGGACCTGCAGAATCGATTGCAACGAATACCGGGTGCGGAACATTAAGCGTGTGGTAAGGCGCGAGACCCGTCATTACCAGCGACATCAGGATGTAGAGCACCGTGCAGATCGCCAGCGATCCGAGAATACCGATCGGCATGTCGCGCTGGGGATTCTTGGCCTCCTGTGCCGCTGTGGAGACTGCGTCAAATCCGATGTAAGCGAAGAAGATCACGCCCGCGCCGCGGACGATTCCGCTCCAGCCGTAATGTCCCGTTTCTCCCGTATTGGGCGGAACAAACGGATGCCAGTTATTCGTGTTCACATACATGAAACCGAATCCAATCACGAGCAGTACGATCGCAAGCTTAATAATGACAATGACGTTGTTAAAGCGCGCGGACTCCTTGATTCCGATGACGAGAAGACCTGTCATAAGGAGTGTGAGGAGCATCGCGGGCAGGTTGAGCGTAGCACCCGTCTGCGTGAATCCGACTGCTTCGTCGTAGGCGAGCGGAGCGTTGGTCAAGGCAGCAGGCATGTGGATACCGAGCTCGCCCATGAATGCCGTGAAGTATCCAGACCAGCCCACCGCTACAGTCGAGGCTCCGAAGAGATACTCGAGAATGAGATCCCATCCGATGATCCATGCGAAGAATTCGCCGAGCGTCGCGTAGCCGTAAGTGTAGGCACTGCCGGCTATCGGGATCATCGACGCGAATTCAGCATAGCAAAGTCCGGCGAACAAACAGGCCAGACCAGCGAGGATGAAGGAGTAAACGATCGCAGGTCCCGCATAGTTGGCGGCTGCGGTTCCAGTCAGAACGAAAATACCCGCTCCGATAATGGCGCCGATTCCAAGCGTCGTGAGATTGAGTGCGCCGAGTGCGCGTCTCAGCCCATGACCGCTTTCATCGGCGGCCGCCGCTTCCGCCTGCAAGGCGGGAATGCTCTTCTTAGTCCATAAACCCATTCGAACTCTCCGAAAACTGTACTGAAGGTAGGATTTCTTTACGCCACATCCTTATTCGACATCGCGCAGGCCCTAGAACTTGTTGGCACGGGCGAAGTTGGTCAAGCAATTAAACGGAGTAATTCGGGGCTTCCCGTGTGATTGTAACGTCATGGGGATGCGACTCCCTTAAGCCTGCTGCGGTGATCCTGAGGAATTCGGACTCCGTGCGCAACTCGTCGATGGATGCACAACCAACGTAACCCATGCCGCTTCGAAGCCCGCCTACCATCTGGAAAATGACGTCGCTCGCCGGCCCTTTATAGGGAACGCGGCCTTCAATTCCTTCGGGAACCAGCTTCCCGGGTGAAAGCTCCCCTTCCTGGAAGTAGCGATCCGCGCTTCCGTCCTGCATTGCCGCGAGACTGCCCATTCCCCGGATCGTCTTGAAGCGACGGCCCTCTAACAGAATCGACTCGCCGGGACTTTCCTCGGTTCCCGCGAGCATGGATCCCATCATTACACTCGAAGCCCCGGCAGCAAGCGCTTTGACAATGTCACCGGAATACTTGATTCCACCGTCAGCTATCACCGGAACGTCCCCAGCTCCCGCAACAGCGTCGAAAATCGCCGTTAACTGCGGAACACCAACCCCTGTAACAACGCGCGTCGTGCAAATCGATCCAGGACCGACTCCAACCTTCACCGCATCAACACCACGCTCCACGAGGGCAGCAGCGCCGGCCCGCGTCGCGATATTGCCTGCGACAAGCTGAATCTGCGGGAACGCTTCACGTACGGCG
>JBKJPM010000160.1:0-14498 GCA_046595175.1 Gemmatimonadaceae bacterium | reverse complement strand
ATGCGATGGCTCTGGGTGACGTTTGTGAAAATCGTCGGCTTGAAGAAAAAACCGCTGGTTGGAAGCTTGCACGAAGCCGGCTGATACATCTGCGCGCCTTCCTCGACTCCAACCTCTACAAGCTCAGTAATTTTTTCCAGCTGTGCGCGTGAGTTGATCGCCCCAATGTCGGTGTTCTTGTCCAGCGGATTCCCGACGCGCAGGACGCTGATGCGATCCTTGAGCTTGCGAACAAAAAGCTCCGCAACAGACTCCTGCAGCAACAGCCTGCTTCCCGCGCAGCAAACGTGGCCCTGGTTGAAGAAGATTCCATTCACCACACCATTCACGGCAGCGTCAATCGGAGAATCCTCGAACACGATGTTGGCCGCTTTTCCACCGAGCTCCATCGTCATTTTCTTGTCGGTTCCCGCCACCTGGCGCATGATGCGCTTGCCGACTTCGGTCGATCCAGTAAAGGCAATCTTCGAAGCGGTTGGATGTCCCATCACCGCGGCACCCGTTTCCCCAAATCCGGTCACAAAGTTCACGACTCCGTCAGGCAGCTCGGCTTCCTGAAGAATTTCCGCGAACTTCATCGCGGTCACGGAAGTGGTTTCAGCAGGTTTTAGCACGACAGTGTTTCCCATCGCGAGCGCCGGCGCAATTTTCCACGCCAGCATGAGCAGAGGGAAGTTCCACGGGATCACCTGGCCGACAACGCCGAGAGGCGCGACTTCGCGTCCCGGGATCGCGTACTCTATCTTGTCCGCCCAGCCCGCGTGATAGAAAAAATGTGCAGCAACCATTGGGAGGTCGAAGTCGCGCGATTCCTTGATGGGCTTTCCACCATCCATCGTTTCCGCGACAGCGAACTCGCGCGCCCGGTCCTGAACAAGGCGCGCAATGCGGAAAAGATATTTTCCGCGCTCGCGACCCGGCATTTTTCCCCACACCGTGTCGTAAGCGTTGCGTGCTGCCTGGTACGCAGCGTCTACATCGTCGGCATTTGCAAGTGCGATTTCGGCGAGCTTTTTTTCGTTCGCAGGATTAATTGAATCGAAATACTTGCCGGATTTTGGAGCTACGAATTTTCCGCCGATGAACAGTTCGTAGCGATCCTGGATGCGCGGGTCCGCACTTTCAGGCGCGGGATCGAATTCCCACAGATCGCCGAAGATCAGCTCCGGGACCGAGCCCCGCCTGGCAACGCTGGTGCGCGCCGTTACGGAGGATGATCCGTTTTTCTTTGCAGCCTTGGCTGAAGGCACTTTTTAGTAGCTCTCCGTTGCTTCGGTGAAGTAGTAGGGTGCCTGATATGCGCCGGTCTTTTCTTTCTCGATCTGGCGAAGCAAATCGTTGAGCAGCGAGCTCGCTCCAAAACGAAAGCGCGAGTTATTCAGCCACGCGTCGCCCAGGGTCTCTTTAACGGCAACGAGAAAATGGAGCGCCATCTTGGAATTCTTGATACCGCCGGCTGGCTTCATCCCGATTGCTCGGCCGGTCGCGAGGTAGTAGTCGCGAATGGCTTCCAGCATTACCTGGGTGTTTGCCAGAGTGGCAGCTCCTGCTGCCTTTCCAGTGCTCGTCTTGATGAAGTCACCTTCCCGAATGACACGCATGGCAAGGAACGATGCTGCACGAATGTTGTCGTAGCTCTCTAGCTCGTGTGTCTCAAGAATGACCTTCAATGCAGAATCACCACAGGCTTCCACGACTGCAGAGATCTCATCCTGAACTTCATCCATCTCGCCGGAAAGAAACGCCGAGCGGTTAATCACCATGTCGATTTCATCGGCGCCGTCCGAGACGGCCTGGCGAACTTCGGCCAGCCTGGTCTTGAGAGGAGCCTGACCGGAAGGAAATGCGGTTGCGACCGAGGCAATTTTTATCGGAGTGTCCGCAAGCCACTTCCTCGCGTACTTAACGAGCGGAGGATAAATGCAAACTGCAGCGACGGGAGGAACGGTTGGGTCGTCACTTGGCTGCCGAGCTTTCTGGCAGAGTGACGCGACCTTGCCCGGTGTATCCTTTCCTTCGAGAGTGGTGAGATCCACCATGGAGACGGCGGTTCTGAGACCCCAGATTTTCGCCTGTTTCTTGATGCTGCGCGTGGTGAATCCCGCAGCGCGTTCCTCAACCCCGACCTGGTCTACAGGCCCAACGTCGTCTAGCAGCCGGAAGAATGAGGAGTTGCGTGGCAGTCCGGTGGCCGAACGTGACGTGGAGGCGGTGTTTCTTCTCTTCGTCAGCATCTTCTTAACTTAGCGTCTGGAGGGGCTAATACAACTATAGAGAACTACGATACCAGCTCATTGACTAACTTCCACACGTGAAATCAACCCGACCCTACGCCGTTCTTTTTGACCTCGACGGGACGCTGATAGACTCGATTGGACTGCTGCTCGCATCCGTGAAATACGCATTTGAGGGCCGGACCCTGGTTCCGACCGAAGCAGAGTGGATTGCCGGGATTGGAACTCCGCTCGCCAAGCAGCTTGAACCGTACTCTGCGTCACCGGTCGATGTCGAGCTGCTCGTTTCGCGTTACCGAGCCTTTCAGAACGAGGCTCACGATCGCATGACGCGCGCATACGACGGTGTCACTGAAACGCTGCAAACGCTCGAGGCCAATGGACACCCGATGGGCGTCGTGACAAGCAAGGGTAATAACATGATGATGAAAAGCCTGCGGTTCACCGGCATCGAGCGATTCATGAAATCGCTCATTGGATGTGATTCGTGCGCTATTCACAAACCGGATCCCTTCCCCGTTCGGATGGCGCTCGGCGAGCTCGGTTACGAACCCCATGAAGCCGTCTTCATCGGCGACTCACCGCATGACGTCTCCGCCGGGAATGCTGCGGGCGTGACTACAGTCGGGGCGTTGTGGGGTCCTTTTACCCGCCAAACACTGGAACCATACAAGCCGTCCTTTTTCCTGGATGACATAAGGCAGCTGGTTCCGCTTGTCGACCGAATCCAGAACGGCGCTACGGTGTAACAAGAAACACGGGTACGTGCCGACACCTCTTCAAACTCTGCGCGCGCCTGTACTTTTCAGCACGATCTTCTACACGGAGTTTTGATGGGAATTTCTTATCCAGCTGGAACCTTGGTCAGGACCGGTGAGGAGCGCGCGACGCTCGTGCGCCGAACCTACTCGCTCGTATTTGTCAGTGTCCTTGTTACGATTGCCGGCGCGACCTTTGGGTTGTCGCAGCCTTCGATCATGCAGGCCGTTGCCGCGCACCCGATCATTTCCGCGATCGCAATGTTTCTCCCCTTGATTGCAGCGCAGCGCGTGCGCACTCAATTCCCGGTGAACGTCGGGTTCGTTCTGCTGTTCGCATTCGCCATGGGGGTGATGATCTCGCCGCCCTTGTTCATGTTCGGGAGAACCAACCCGGGCGCGATCACGCAGGCAGCGATGCTGACAGTTGGAGCATTCGGAATTCTTACGACCTATGCATTCGTTAGCCGCCGCGATTTCAGCGCATGGGGAGGCTTCCTGACTGTCGGCCTATTCGTGCTGATTGCGACTTCATTCCTGAATATCTTCTTCCGCAACGCAACCGCAGACCTTTGGCTGGCATCAATCACAGTCCTGATTTTCAGCGGACTGCTGATTTTCGATACATGGCGGCTGAAGAATGTGTATGGGCCTGATGACTATGTTCAGGCGGCTTTGCAGATTTACCTGGATCTGCTGAATATGTTCATGGCACTCTTGCGCATCGTCGGCCGCAGAAATTAGCGACCTGCCACGTCTGGCCTAAAGGGCCTCGATCTCCGTAGCGAGGTCGAGGTCCTTTTTCGTGATACCTCCTGCATCGTGCGTCGTAAGCGCGATAATCACCTTGTTGTAGCGGATGTCTATATCGGGGTGATGATTCGCACGTTCAGCGACCCTGGCGATGTTGTTCACGAGCTCCATCGAGCCGGTGAAGTCTCGAAACTGAAATATTTTCGTGAGGACATCGCCTTTGCGGGACCAGCCCGGAAGGCTCCCTAAACGCCTTTGGATTTCGATGTCCGACAGCGGCTCCTTCATATCACTCCGTTTGCTGCTGGATGGGCGCTCAACATAGTCAATTTCGATACCGAACGCCGCCGGGTCACTCCGTCGCTCGACCCTTGTACAGGCTGCACGAAGGGGATTTCGACAGCGTCGAAATCCCCCCCCCGAACACCTCGAATTGTCTTTCTCCGGCGTTTAGCCGAGCGTCAACGCCCCGCGTCCGGGCCCTTCCCTGGATTAGCTGCCTGGGGTATAGCCGATGTTCATTTTGGTGAGGACCGCTGCCGGGGTTGCTGCTACGTCCCATTTCTTTGCGCAGGCTTTGATAGCCGCACGTGTTGGGGCGTCCAGCACTCCGGTCACATGGTTGTTACCGCATCCGCGGTCTCTCAATTCCTGCTGAAGAGCGAGGAACTGTACGCCGGTCAGTCCACCTATTCCGGCCGACGTCGGGCATCCGCGAGCGCACTCGGGACCAGTGGCCATATGCTTCATGCCCTTATGGCCCTTCTTCATGTCCTTATGGTCCTTCTTCATATCCATGTCTTCCTTCTTCATGTCCATGTCTTCTTTCTTCATGTCCATGTCGTGCTTTTTCATTCCCTTCTTCATTCCCTTCTTCATTCCTTCGCCTTTCTTCATGCCCATAGTGCTGTCCTTCGCCATCATGTCCTGTGCGCCGGCCATAACCGGCATAGCGAGACAACATGCAACAAGGGCGAGCGTCTTCAAGTTCATTCTTGTCTCCCTTCGGGTAGCTGTGGATGCATCCAGACCTGGCGAACGTGCAAAGGTCCAGCCGTGAACATACCTCTGGCTACTGCGCGCGCAATACCATGCCGACGAGAAGACCGAGAGCAAGAAGTGCGAGTCCTATGACACCGATTATTCCCGGGCTGATCCTGGGGCGTCCCGCTGCCGGCTGAGTCTTTACCGGTGGCTCCGGCAGAGAACTGAGAATGCGCTGCTGCACATGCATCGGCGTTGTGCGTCGCCGCAGCATCTCTGTCTCGCTGTTGATTTTCTTCCACAACTCCGAATCCGGCGGAAGATCCGATTCGTCACCGCGCCCACCCGTTTCCGGTTCATCATACGTCATTGTACTTCTCCTCCAGGAGTTCCTGCAAAGTCTCGCGCGCGCGATGCACGCGCATTTTTAACGCACCGACAGTGCTCTCGAGCAACGCCGCCATTTCCTCGTACGACCGGCCTTCCACATGTTTCATCACGAATGCTTCGCGAAGAGACGGTCCCAGTCTGCTGAGAGCGCGCTCCAGATCTGTCCGCAGCTCGGTGCGGTCCATCTCTTCTTCCGGTGTCGAATATGTGGAGGGCTGATCATCTTCCTCATAGCTAACGTGCGATCGGCGAATGTTCTTAAGCCAGTCTTTGCAGGCATTCGCGACAATTCGAAAAATCCACGCATCGAATCGTCCGCGTACTTCGCCGAGATGTTGGTACGCTTTAATGAATGACGCTTGAAGTATGTCTTCCGCCACATCAGGAGATCCTGTCATTCCAAGCGCGTGACGATAAAGCGGATCGCTGTACCGCGCGATGAGGACTCCAAACGCGTCGCGTGATCCCGCGAGAACGCGCGCAATTGCTTCATGATCGGGATCCGGAGGAGGAAGCTCCGGATTATCCGGCTCCGCAGTTACCACCAGTTGCCCGCCTTATGAATTATCGCGACACCTGGTTGGTCTAGAGCCTCACCGTTTCTTTCCACCAGCGCGACATAAAGGTTTGGGTACTCAGCCATGAGAGATCCATCCTGAGCCAGCGCGAGTGTTCGCTTGATCGCACCGTTGGGATGTCGCTCGAACTTGAAGGTGCAGATCAGCGTACCGTCACGATAAAACCCACTGGAAACGGACAGCCGTTTTTCGTCATAGGCGTTTCTGTGCTCCTCTGATATTCCGTCCGGCCATTTGTACCGTTTTAGAACTTCGAGACCGTCAGTGTACTGCGTGTCTCCGTACCACTTCCGGTTCTGGTCGTACACATCGGTGCGAGAAAGAGAACCATCTGTTTCGTATGTGTACTTGCTTGTGACCACCAGCGCGGCGGACTGATACTTCCTGGTTTCCGTCGTCAATCCAGTCACACCGTCAATATCCGATTCATAGGTCGTTGAGTCATTCGGGTAGGTGCGTATGCGGATCGCCGTACCGGACGATGAAAACCAGGTCGTTCCCTGGCCAGTGATCTTGCCATCTGCCGAATAACTCGTTTCGACGGTGCTGTCGGAGTCCGGGATTCTAAGTACATACCCCGTGACCTGGCCGGTCGTCGTGATACGATCGATTCGTACGCGCGCGCCAGGCGCGTTGCGCGAGATTCTTCCTCCGCCAAGAATTTCACCAGTGACCGCAATGTTTTCAAACGAAGATGGCCGCGATGAGCCCTCCGCGTACTGATAAATAACTTGGGAGACGCGGATTCCATTTCTAATGTGGGCATATCGAGACATCCGGCCGAGCGAATCAAACTCGACATCATACCTCTTACCTGCGGCTCCCGGCGTTCCCTGGATTTCTCCAGCGAATCGAGTGTCCCCGAAATTATCCGTAACGGTGTAGTGATACGACTTCTTCGCCTGCGCAAAGAGCAGGCATGGCGTAACGATCCACACTGCGCCATAAAACAGACTTTGCCGGACAAACTTCATTCGGCGCTCCGGGCTAAGGTGGTGACAAGACAAGTTATGACGCGCCGACGACCGCTCGTCAAGAAATTTTGTCCGTTAAAGACGAAAAAACGTCCCAGCCGTGCTTTTTGATTGCGGATCCATGTTCATTCAGGCGTGGCGGACGATGTCGCACCGTTCCGGGCACCGCTGGAGAGATTCCAGAAATCGGTGAAGCCTCAACATCCTTCAGTGCTTCTAGCACGGTGCGCACCACCCCGCACGGGACACCGTTTGCTTCCAGCAGTCCAATCCAGTGTTTGGAATTATTCTGCTGAATCACGTTTTGGATTTCCGCGACCAGGGTCGTGCGATGTTGAAGTCGGCCCGCATTTGTTGCGAACGCTGCGTCATCAGCGAGATAGCCGAGTCCAAGAATTCTTGCGCACGATTTCCATTGCAAGTCTGAACCGACGGCAATTACAATTGCGCGGTCGTTCGCGTCGAATGTCTGGTACGGCACAAGATTGGGATGCGCATTTCCCCAGCGACGGGCTTCCTTCCCGGAGACCAGTGAATTCTGGGCGACGTTTACGAGGGCTGCCGTTGCACTGTGCGCGAGCGAAATCCAGATCCTTCGGACATCCGATTCCGTCGTTCTGCCACGTCGCACAAGCGCTGCAAGCACTGCAATCACGGCATCCTTTCCGGCGATCAGGTCGGCTAGGGCAACCCCGGTCCGCAGCGGCTTGCCTTCGGGCTCACCATTGATCGCCATCCATCCGGACTCTGCCTGGATTACGAAGTCGTAGCCAGGTCTCGAGCTCCCCGGACCGAAACCGGTGATCGTGCACCATACCAAGTTCGGATTTTTTTGGAGAATTTCAGTTGCCACGATCCCGCGCCTCTCGAGCGTTCCTGGGAGAAAATTTTCCAGTACCACATCGGCCTTTTCGATGAGCTTGGTCAGCAGCTCGGTATCGATCGCGTCATCGAAATCGAGCGCGATACTCAACTTGTTTCGGTTGATGCTCAAATAGTAGGCGCTCTCGCCATCCGCATCGAAGGGCGGACCCCAACCCCGGGTTTCGTCCCCTTTTCCGGATCGTTCAACCTTAATGACAGATGCGCCCAAATCTCCCAGAAGCATTGCCGCGTACGGCCCAGCAAGGATTCTGGACAAATCCAGGACTTTTAACCCATTTAATGGCATTACTGTCGTTGTTATATCGGTTATATGTCGTGTTACTGTCTCGAAAACAGCCTAAGCAAACCCGCTGCCGGGTGACCTTGTTTTAGTGACGTAAAATCATATACTTACGGCCGTTCGCGCCCGACAGCACACATCCGGGCATTGATACTCTCCAACTATAGATAGCCGCGGCGACCTCACTACGCCGGTCGGCGGAGCCAATAATAGAATGGCCGAAAAAGATAAGACCCCTGTAGCTGTTGCCACACCACCCGTCGCGCCGATTCCTGGAGCGGTGGACGCCAATGGCGTTCCCATTCCGCCCAAGCGGAGCCCGGGACACCGGGGAGCTGATGTAAAAGATACTGTCGCCGAAATGGCGGCAAAGGCACACGAGATCAGTCTCGAAGCCGGCAGCAAGATGGCAGCAGCCATGAAGGAAGTAGTAAGCGCAGCAGCGGGCCTCACGGGTTTTGCTATCGAGAGCGCTCGTGATCTCGTGCAGTACATGGTTCGCCGTGGACAGATGACTCAGGATGAAGCCGACAAGCTTATTCGCGAGGCTGAGGAATTTCAGTCCAAGCGAAAGGTTTCAGCACCAGCCAAGGCGTCACCGGCGGTCGCATCCAAATCCACTGCGAAACCGGCGGCGAAGAAGCCTGCCGCCAAGCCCGCACCAGCAAAGAAGCCGGCGGCAAAGGCTCCAGCCAAGAAGAGTGTCCCGGCAAAGCCCGCAGCCAAGAAAAGCTCCGGCGCAAAGTCAGGCAAAAAGAAGTAGGACCCGCGCGTGCCCGCGGTTTCCCGCGGTGACGCGGTCGCGCTCACCAGAGCGCTCGTGGCAATTGACTCGAGAAACCCGCTCCTCGTACCCGGTGCTCCCGGCGAATCCGATGCTGCGGGTTTTCTCGCTACAGTGCTGCGCGATTGGGGCTTTAATGTCAGTTTGACCGATGCGGCCCCTGGGCGTCCGAACGTTGTAGCGCGGATTGGACGCCAGGGATCAAAATCCCTGATGTTCAATGGACATCTCGACGTCGTCGGTGTGGACGGGATGTCGCACTCCCCTTTCGATCCGGCAATAAAAGACGGCAGGATTTTCGGGCGCGGGTCGACGGACATGAAGGCGGGCATCGCAGCCATGTGCGCTGCCGCTCTGAATGCCGCAGACGCAGGAATTGCCGGCGAGATAATTCTCGCCGCTGTTGCAGACGAAGAATTCGAAAGTCTGGGGACCCGGGCGCTTATCGCAAGCGGAATCCGTGCGGACGCAGTGGTAATCGCCGAGCCAACCAGTTTGGCGATTTGTCCGGCGCACCGCGGGTTTGCATGGTTTGACATTGACATCATTGGCCGAGCTGCGCACGGCAGCAGATACGATCTCGGCGTCGATGCCATCACCCACGCCGGGCTTCTGCTGGCCGAACTGGACAGACTCGAACATGAAATACTTCCTTCGAAATCACACTCGTTGTTGGGCCGACCTTCGGTTCATGCATCCGTGATCAAGGGCGGGTCGGGATATTCCACCTACCCCGACCATTGCAGCATTGGAGTCGAACGCAGGACAATTCCCGGAGAGTCGGCCCGCGATGCTCTCTCTGAAATTGAGCTGCTCTGCGAAGGGATCCGAACGCGGCGCCCAACCTTCGAGGCGTTCATAAGACTCGGCTCTTCGCAACCCCCCAGCGATGTGAGAGTTGATGCGGCAATAGTCATAGCGCTGGAGAGAGCATGCATCGCGACGGGAAATCGTGTCGCTATTGAAGGACTAAGCGCATGGACCGATGCCGCGTTGTTCAATGAAGCCGGCATTCCCGCTATTTGTTTCGGCCCCGGTGACATAGCTCTTGCACACTCCGCTGAAGAATTTGTTGAGATAAGGGAAATAGAGACGGCAGTGTCCGTTCTCACGAAAGTTGCGACAACCTGGCTATCCTGAATGAAACGATCGAAATCCAAGCAGTTCACTACGAAAGACTACGACGCTCTGGAAAATGCGATCTCGCGAGGACAAAAAATCGCTGTGATGCGCAGGGGGAATGAGTTCATCGTCGTTCCAAGCCGGCTGCGTGTGGATGGAGGGCGGGAAGCGATCGACTCCGTCCATCCTACGACCGGAGAAAAGATCACGGTCTACGTAGACGAGATTTCCGGATTCGAGGTTGTGAAGTGACAGGGGACGAGTCACTCGTTGCGGTTTACGCTGATGAGTCCTGTCTCGGAAATGGACGAGAGGGCGACAATCCCGGTGGCGCCGGTGGAGTGGTTGAGTGGCGCAAGCCGGGTGATCTCGATGTTCAGCGCTGGGATTTCTGGATGTCGGCGCCGGCTACCACGAACAACAGGATGGCGCTTGGCTCTGTCATCGAGGCATTCACGGGACTCTCGCGCAAAGGGAAGGCGCTTCGTGTTGTATTCACAAGTGATTCCCGCTACATCGTAGATGGAATGACTTCCTGGGTGCATGGCTGGATTGATCGAGGCTGGAAGCGGAAAGCCGGGCCTATCGAGAATCTTGAGCTTTGGAAGCAAGCAGTTGACTCAATTGCGCCACACGAGGTGGATTGGCGGTGGGTCAGAGGCCATCGCGGTCATCCGCAGAACGAATATGCCAATCACCTCGCAACCACGGCCGCCGCGGAACAGACAAGCTCGAATGGGTTTGTAACATCAGGGTTCGACGAATGGATTGCGCATAAAGGAAGGGCAGCGAAGCTCGGTGAAGCTTCACCCTTTCCCGAAGAAGGGACCTTTCAACCTGGCAAACGGATATGGACGATCTAGACAGAGTATTTCAGCGACTTGTGCATAGCATCCGGCAGCGGCATCCCGAATACCTGACAATGCCTTTCACGGTGCAGGAGCTGTATGAGGACCTGATTCCCTACAGACACCATCGTCGAGAGTTGGGAATCGAAACCAACCAGGATTATGAAGTGGCGATTTCCCGGCTGCTTTCTGGTGAGAAGGGATATCTGCGCGGCGACCTGGGGATGCAGGAGAAACTTTCGGCAAACCAGAATGAAAAGGTTCCAGATACAGGTGCATTCAGGGATTACGCCAACTCCAAGGTAAGTCTTGCGCCGGATGCGCTGTCTGCACTCGGTCTGGATCCAGCGCCAAAGCAATCAGCGGCGTCTGTTGACTCCGCCAATGAAAAGGTGACGGCACAAGAAGAACCCTCCCCGGCAGGTGGAGTTAGTCCAATTACGGAGAGCGGCACGGAGCTGGGATCTATCGAGAATTGCCGGTTCTGCGGCGGAACGCTGCCTGACGGCCGCGCCGTGACCTACTGTCCCCATTGCGGACAGAACCTCGCGGTTCTCAACTGTCCGGCATGTGGAACGGAGCTGGAAAAAAACTGGCGCTTCTGCGTGACGTGCGGGCGCAGCGCTACCTGACACAACCTCAAAATGAAAAAATCAACGAGCGCGCGGGACGTCGTGTTTCTCTCCGCCGTCCGCACGCCATTTGGAACTTTTGGCGGCGCGCTCAAGGACGTTTCCGCGGTTGACCTCGCGGCCCACTCCTCGAAGACTGCGATAGAGCGCGCTGGCATCAGCGCCACCGACATCGATCAGGCAGTATTTGGAAATGTGTTGTACACGAGCAGCGATTCCATCTATTTCTCAAGGCATGTCTCTCTGAGGGCGGGCTGCAGGCTCGAAACACCGGCGCTGACGGTCAACCGGTTGTGTGGCTCTGGTTTTCAGGCGGTTGTGAGCGGTGCGTCCGAAATTCTCCTCGAACGCGCCGACGTTTGCCTTGTCGGCGGAGCGGACTCGATGTCGCAGGCTCCGCACGTAGCCCGCGGACTTCGCTGGGGTGTGAAGCTGGGGCAGTCGCCTACCCTGGATGACCTGCTTTGGGAGAGCCTGAGAGATTCGTATTGCGATTTGGCCATGGGCGAGACGGCCGAAAATCTCGCGGTTCAGTACAGCCTTGACCGAGAATACGTCGACGAGTTCGCTCTTCGCTCCCAGACTCTGGCGCGCGACGCCTGGGATGCGGGAGTGTTTCGCGACGAAGTCGTCGGATTTCCGGTGAAGAGTCGTGGAAAAGAAGTTTTGTTCGAGCGCGATGAGCACATGAGACCCGACACCACGGCCGAGGGCCTCGCGAAGCTCAAACCGGTGTTCAAGGGAGACGGCGTTGTAACTGCAGGAAATGCGTCGGGAATTGGGGACGGTGCAGGTTCGATGATCATCGCGTCGAGCGAGTTTGCGAAACGGAAAGGCCTGAGGCCAATCGGCAGATTGATCGGATGGGGAATCGCAGGAGTCGACCCCTCGGTCATGGGAATCGGACCAGTGCCGGCAATCAGGAACGCGCTGGCGGACGCCGATATGACGCTTGAACAGATGGACATTATCGAAGTAAACGAGGCGTTTGCTGCTCAGGCATGCGCAGTGGAGAAAGAGCTTCGCATCCCACGGGAAAAGTTCAACCTCAACGGCGGCGCCATAGCGCTAAGCCATCCGCTCGCGGCGTCGGGCGCACGCATTACGGCCCATCTACTGCATGGATTGAGGAACACTGGAAAGCGCTTTGGCCTTGGATCCGCCTGTATTGGCGGGGGCCAGGGGATCGCGCTCATCATTGAATCCATGAACTAGAACGGAGAAACGATGCACAGCCTCATTCGCAACACCTATGTCCTTGGACTGACTGGAATTCTGGCGGCGTGCGCCTCAGGTGGCGGAGCTGGCGGAACTGGAGCAGGCCCCGCGCCTGCCGACGCCTCAGCCGGCCGGACGATTACAACACCGGGAAACCCCTGGTCAATTGCGACCCGCGAGCATGTGGACCTGTGGCTTCATGGGTATGCAATGATCACGGACGACACGACGCTGGTGCCCTATTTCCGCCGCGGCTACAAAGCCGAGATGACTGGCGTCCGCGGCCGGGCCAATGCAATCACACAGCTCGACGCAAACAGGGACAAGCTGAATGCACGCTTTGCTGTCAGCCGCGACCTGGTGAACGCGCAGTTCCTCCCAATGCATTTCTCGTCGCTGGATGAGATGATGCAGGCAATCGACATCTTTCTGCAGGCGCAGGGAAATCCGAATCAGGCCACGAGCCGTGAAGTCGCGGAAGTAATCGCTCTGCTTGGTGGATATTTCTCAACGCCGGGTGATCGCGAGTGGCTCAGGCTTTTTGCGCAGTCGATTCGAGATGAAAACTCCAAGTTCTACCGCTCCTACTGGGATCAGCAGCAGGCATCGCGTGCGGGGGTGCTTGCGGCAGTCAGCGACAGGTGGCAGAACAACTACCGCGCGAAGTTTCAGCGGTACCTGAATAACACCGGCCAGCCTGCGGGAACGATCCTTCTGTCACTTCCGCTTGACGGAGAGGGCCGTTCGCTCGGCGGCGGAAAGCTGCAGAACACGATTGGTGTCTCGTTTCCTTCGAGTATTGCCACGGCGGACGAGGCTCTATACGTGATCGCGCACGAGGTGGCCCTTGGACCGCTCGCGCAGGCAGCGGTGCGAGAGAACATCACTCCGGCAGAGCAGCGTGCCGGTATTGGAACGCGGTACGAGACTTTTGCAACAGTTCGCGCGGGCGCGATGCTGCTGCAAAGAGTCGCACCCGAGTTGGTGGACGGATATGCGCGCTACTATCTGACCAGCGCTGGTCGTTCGGTCGGGTCAAATCCAATGGCGTCGCTGACGGCCGCCTTTCCTTTGAATGATTTGATTCGGGATGCGATATCGAGGCAGTTGGACGTGGTTCTTGGCGGCGTATAGTCCGTTCTTGGTGCGGTGCAGCGGGCTGCCGAGGCAGTTCTCTTCAAAACTTCAAAAAAGAAACGGCCCGCAAGGGTCGTTTCAATTCTATTTTCCATAAGCATGCCCAAAGAGCCTCTCTCCGTTCCGCAAAGAACCACACTCGATCGGGCCACTCTCGATCGGGTTTTGGCTCGCGCGGCCGAGCTTCAAATTGAATCGCCTGGGACCGATCCATCCGAGCTTTTGAGTGAAGACCAGCTTCTCGAGATCGGAAAAGAAGTTGGTCTAAGCACCACCATGCTCACGCAGGCATTGGCAGAGGAGCGCACCCGGCTCATCATTCCGGACCGGGGCGGATTTGTTTCCAGCATAGCGGGGCCAGCAGTGGCGACTGCTTCCCGCACAGTCAACGGAAGCGTTGAGGACGTGCTGTTTGCGCTTGACGGCTACATGCGCGTTGACGAGTGCCTTCAGGTCCAGCGCCGCTTTCGCGACAGGATGGTTTGGGAAGCGCGCGGTGGGGTGCTCGGCGTTATTCGACGCGGACTCAATGTTAGCGGCCGGGGGTTTCATCTCTGTAGAGCAGAAACAATCGCCGCGACCGTCGTTCCCGTGGATGACAAGCGAGTAGTTGTGCGGCTGGATGCAGATCTGCGGGAAAGCCGCTCACTGCGCCTCAAAGGAAGCGGCGCTGCTGCGACAGTTGGAGCAGTCGGCAGTTTCTCGGTTTTTGGAGTTGCCACAATTGCCCACATGGCTGTCCTGCTGAGCGCGGGACTCGCAGTCGTTCCCATCGGAGTTGGCGGATTGATCGCGTATGAGATAGCGCGCCGCCATCGAAATGTTTTTTCGCGTGTTCTGCTCGCACTGGAGCAGGCGCTTGACCGGCTCGAGCATGCAGGGCCTAAGAGACTCAAGTGAAAATTCAGAAAGTCGGTGTAC
>JBKJPM010000128.1:0-9114 GCA_046595175.1 Gemmatimonadaceae bacterium | reverse complement strand
CACCGCCAGCTACGTCAAAATTGACGATCAAGGCCCACAACCTCTCTGGCCTCTTCGCCGATCGATACACGATCGAACGAGCTCTCGGCAGAGGCGCGTCCGCCACTGTCTACCTAGCGCACGACAACAAGCAGGACCGCGAAATTGCCCTCAAGGTTCTCGACCACGAACTCGCTCATGCTCTCGGAAGCAAACGGTTCCTGCAGGAAATTCATATCACCTCGCGACTGCAGCATCCGCACATTCTCCCCATTCACGACTCGGGAGAATGGAACGGACTTCTGTACTACGTTCTTCCCTTCGTCGCCGGTGAATCGCTGCGCGCGCGGCTTGAGCGCGAGAAGCAACTCCCCATAGAGGAATGTGTCAGGATCACTTGCGACGTCGCAACCGCACTCGCGCACGCGCACTCGAAGGGGGTCATTCACCGTGATGTGAAGCCCGAGAATATTCTGCTATCCGACGGCCACGCACTGGTCGCCGACTTCGGAATCGCGCGCACCATCGACGTCCACACCGGTGAGCGGCTAACATCGAGCGGACTCATCGTTGGAACTTCCCAGTACATGAGTCCGGAGCAGGCCAGCGGCGAGCGCGACATCGACGTGCGCAGCGACATCTACAGTCTCGGCTGCGTTCTATACGAAATGCTCGCCGGAGTCGAGCCCTTCGTGGGACCGAATACTCAGGCAATAATTGCGCAGCGTTTCACGCACATGCCACGGCCGGTAACGACATTCCGGCCGAGCGTGTCCGAAAATCTGGAAAATGCGCTGGTAAAAGCTCTCTCCATCTCACCGGCGGATCGGTTCCAGACGATGAAAGAGTTCGCCGCAGCTCTGCCGGCAGTCGCCGGGCAGCCGTCGGAGAGACGACGATCAGGGCGTTCCATGCGCGACGTGCTCCGCTCTACAAGGGGCAAAGCGGTCGCCGCGGCATCGATTGTAATTGCGCTTGCCGCAGTCGCCGCCGCACTGCCCAGGACAAATGGACTTCGCGGGATGTTCAGCTCTGCCTCCGCGCTTGATACGTCTCTCTTCGTCGTGATGCCACTCACCGGTGCGAGCGGCGCGGCATCACCAGCCGCGGACGAAGCGACCGAGCGAATCACGCAGGCAATGCAGCGCTGGGGTATTCCGATCATATCGGACGTTAGAATGGAGGACGCGTTGCGAAACTCGGGACGCCCGTCCACACCCGCCCAGGCCGCCGCGCTGGCTCGTCAACTGAGCGCGGGCAAAATGATATGGGGCCGGCTGGACGGATCTGGCGCAACCGGAACAGCAGGTGGGCGAATAAAATTGTACGACGTCCGTACGGGAAACGAACTCCGTCACACCAACATTGCCTTAGGGGATTCATCAGCGATGGACCGCGCCCTGATGGATCTTCTGCGCGATCCCGCGAGACCTACGACCGCAGATGGTGGCGATGGTAGGACACGGTCCTATGTTGCATGGCAAGCGTATGCGGCTGGACACTCCGCGTTGAAACACTGGAATCTTCAAAAAGCACTGCGAAGTTTCCAATCCGCAGCTGCGGCAGATCCTGCGTTTGTTCCCGCGCGACTCTGGAAGGCGCAGCTCTTGATGTGGGTGAACGAGGCAGACTCCGTTGAGTGGCCCCGGGATGCAGAGTTTGCTGCATCTCGTTCTTCGGCTTTGTCGCCACGCGATTCACTGGCGGCACTCGGACTGAATGCGATAAGTCAGCATAAATATCCCACTGCGTGCGCCGAGTACCGCAAGCTCACACAACTCGATTCCGCTGACTTTCTGGGATGGTATGGTCTCGGCGCATGTGAAAGCCGCGACAATGCGGTTACTGCATCCGGGCAAAGTCCATCAGGGTTTCGGTTTCGCTCGAGTTTTCGTCAGGCCGCCGCCGACTACTTGCGCGCTGTGAAAATCGACCCGGGCGCGTCCATCGTGAGCTACAGTGAGATAGTCCGCGTGCTCTTGATGTCGCCTTCGCAGCTTCGCAGAGGAGCCGATGCAGATGGACGTCTCGCGTTCGTAGCGTATCCATCGCTTGACCACGACACGCTCGCTTTTATTCCCTTCCCGCTCAGCCAGCTTTCCACGCTGACAGCTCCAGCATCGCGTGGCGATGCGCTGGATGGGAACGCGCGGGATCTGTTCGAGTTCGCGAGGTCCTGGACCCGCGCCGATCCACGCAATCCTAATGCGTTCGAAGCACTGGCCTCTGTGCTCGAGGCGCGCGGTGAGATCGGAGCCGGGAGCTCCAACTCCATGTCCGCGAGTGAGGCCGTTGCACACGGGCTTGCGTTGACGGTTTCCGAGGAACAGCGCGTGCGGCTGCTCACGACGGAAGTGCGGCTCCGCATAAAGCGGAATGAGTTTGCTTCCGCGGCTCGCCTGGCGGATTCCACACTGGCGCGCGCTGTAAATACGCGGGCCAACAAGGAGCTCCTCGCGCTCAGCGCGTTTACCGGACAACTGCACCGAATGGCGACGGAAGGAGCGCGCACTCCGGTGTGGACATCGCAGGAAGGACGAGAAGCAACTATCCCCCCCGATCTTATCGCAACGGGAGCGGATCTATTTGCGCGCGCTGCCTTGGGAGACTGCAGCAGCGCTACCAGCGCCGTGAATGCAAAACTGGCGAATCAGCTTGAGAGCTACGTGACGCCTGATAGGCGTGGGCGTGTGAAAAACCGCCTTACCCTTCGCTCCAACAGCTTGCTCACCTCGTGCACCGCGGGAATTTCCTCTCTTCAGATAACGAATGCGACGGCCAAGTTGCACCGCGCGCAGCAGGCCTACGGGCGGAACAACTATGGCCTGGTCCGGTCACTTCTGGACAGCGCCGCGATTAATAGACTTCACATCCGGCCAGGGGATGTATCGCTGGATCAGACCTTTCAGGAGGCGTGGCTCAAAACGGCAATTGGCGACACGCTTGGGGCCGTGAAAGAGCTCGATCTGGCACTGAATGCGCTGCCCACACTCAGCGCGGCGGCGCTGACCGATCCCGCAGCGGCGGCGGCTCTGGGCAGAGCAATGGTACTGCGGGCGGACCTGGCCGCCGCCGCTCATGACAACCGCGCCGCAGCCCAATGGGCACTTGCCGTAACGCAACTCTGGGTAAAATCCGATCCCGCGCTCGCATCTGTGCTCAACCGCATGCGGGGGCTTTCTCAACTGAGGTGAGGCTAAAAGCTAATGTGGCACGGCGAGCCGAACAGTTTTAATATGGTCCACCCACAACGTTGAGAGTGCTAATGCGAACTCAGTCTGGATCACTGTTTTTTGGATTGGCGTCAGGCGTAATTTTAATTGCCGGGACGGGATGCTCGCCGGCCGTCTCTTCATCCTCTGCACCGCCGGTGCCCGCCCACTGGAACCTGTCGCTGAATACGACAATTGACCTGAACGCATATCGCGCGTCACTGACTCCGAACCGCGGCCCCGGGCATACTCGCTCCCGCCTGGGACATAACTGCGGTAATTGCTGGGCCGATGTAACTATCCAGGCTTACAACTGGACGAAGAGCTGGGGCGTTTCACATTTTCCGGCCAATGTCGGTGATTCATATCCGATCGGTCATCTGAGTAATGCGGATGCGGTGACGACTGAGATGTATTCATTGAAACCGAATACGATTGCTGAATACGACGTTTATATATTCAATGACGGTGGAGCTGCGGCCTGGAAAATCGTAGAAGTTCCAGTTGGGAGCACGGGACAGATCACGGAAGTAGCGCGCGGAAAGTATCGCGCGTGCACGGGCCACGTGCCGAAACCCTCGAGTGAAGCCGACTTCCGGAACTGCGATTATGACAAAACCGTTTCGGCGAAAGCTCCAGTCCGATTGGCGAGCGCTGCGGGCATTGACGCGTTGGTGGAACGTGTGATGAGTCGCTTTTCAAAATCACCCGCCGTGGGTGAAGATCCCGGTTGGCTTACATGCACCGAAGGCTGCTGCACGCTCGCGCTCTAGCTGTGTAGTGATGAAAAGCCCGTCCACCCGGACGGGCTTTTTTTTATCCCGGAGGAATTATCATCGTCACTTCATCTCCTGGTGAGACAGTGATTTCCTCGGTGACAGGTTGACGGGTTCCCGCGATCGGCCGGGCTTGGAAGCGAAGCGATGTCGATCCGAACATCGCGCTTGACGGGATTTTGAGCGTTGTAGTTCGGTTGCCATTTGCTGTTCCGAGGCGATTTATCTCCAGACCATGAATCAGGTAAATGGTCATGTCGGAGAACGCATCGTTCTGGACTTTAAGCGTTGTCTCGGGCTGGACGGATGACGAAGAGACCTTGTGAATGCAAGCGCCAAGAGAAACGAGTGCAAGAACGGCTACGATTCTTCGCAACATTTGCAACTCCAGTTAACAAGGATTTCTCACCCAAGAAGCTGTACCAGCCCGTCCCATTCAATGTTCCCGCCGCTTAGTATTGCGACAGTCGCTCCATCCGGCTTGACCGCACCGGTCAGCAGTGCCGCAAGAGTGATAGCGCCGCTTGGCTCAACCACCAGCTTCATTCGATTGATCAGGTGACGCATCGCTTCAAACAGGTCATCGTCGTTCACCGATACAACATCGTCGAGAAATTTCTGGTGATGCGCGAACGTGATCGTCCCGATCTCAACTGCCATCAATCCGTCTGCAAGGCTTTTTGTTGATTCGAGGCGAACGGGTTTCCCTGCTTCGCGGGCGCGTGTCAGCTTCTGCGCTCCAGACGGTTCGACACCGATTACGCGGGCCTTTGAACCGCTCAGCTTCACGGCCGCGGCAACTCCCGCACTCAGCCCACCACCGCCAACGGGAACGAGGATTGTCTTCACATCCTTGAGATCGGAAACAATCTCGAGTCCCACTGTTCCCTGCCCCGCGATGATGAGGAGATCGTCGTACGGTGGAACCAGAATCGAGCCATCCTGCTTCGATAATTCCACCGCGCGATCGTAGCGCTCATCGGTCTTTGTGCCGGCGAGCTCAACTCTCGCCCCCAGCCGCGCCGCGCCGTTCTTCTTCGCCTCGGTAACCGTAGTAGGCATTACGACAGTGGCGGGACAACCAAACAGCTGCGCTGCCATTGCCACTCCCTGTGCATGATTTCCCGAGGAAGGCGCGATGACTCCGCGCTTGCGCTGTTCCGGAGAAAGATTCGCAAGAAAGTTGTACGCGCCGCGAAACTTGAATGCGCCGCCGCGCTGGAGCATTTCAGGTTTGTACGAAACGGGAGTGCCAAACTTTTTTGAGAGCGCGTCATCCGGCAGCAGCGGCGTGCGGACCGCGACGCCGGAGAGGGTTTTCTCCGCAGCACGGAGATCATCCAGCGTTATAACTGTTTGTGTGGTAGCTGTAGTCATAGCAGGAAGATGCAAAGACACTTAGTCTTCTTCCATAGTGAAACCGTTAATAATTGGAATTGCCGGTGGGTCCGGCTCTGGAAAGTCGACCGTCGCGCGGAATGTAGCCGAGTCGCTCGGCAATCGGTCCGTCGCGTTCATTGACATGGACGCGTACTACCGGAATTTCACCGAGATCACGCTCGAAGAACGGCGCCGCGTCAACTGGGACCACCCCGAAGCTTTCGATTACGAGCTATTGACCGCTCACCTCGAACAGCTTTCCGCACGGCAGGCTATCGACAAACCTGTATACGATTTCGTGACCCACCTTCGCAGCGGCAACGTTGTGCGGATCGAGCCTGCAGACGTAATCGTAATCGACGGAATTCTGCTCTTCGTTGACGAGCGCGTGCGCGAGCTGTGCGATGTGAAGGTTTTCGTGGATGCTGACGCGGATGTTCGGCTCATAAGGCGCATTCGCCGCGACATAGAGTCACGCGGGCGGCCGCTGAACGAGATTATCGAGCAGTATCTCTCGACTGTTCAGCCAATGCACCTTCAGTTTGTGGAGCCGAGCAAGCGCTATGCGGATGTGATAGTCCCGCGCGGCGGGCATAACGCAGTCGCGATTGAAATGATCGTTGCGAAGATCCAACATCGGCTGAGAAAGGGTGATCTTTAGCTGCTGGTTGGGGTGTGAGCTTTATGGCCGCGCGCTGAGTAGGCGAGTACAGCGGTTCCGACTGTGCCGATAAGAAGCATCACGAGCCATACTCCCGGCGAGCCCATGCCGGCGTAAAGGAATGCGCCGAACGATGCACCCAGCGCAAAGCCAAGTTGAGTGGAGGTAGTGTAGGCACCCATGTATAGTCCGCTCGCTTCCGCCGGAGCAATGTCTCCGAGAAAGGCGGACAGCGACGGAAACAGCATCATCTCACCAAATGTCCAGAAAAGAACAGTCACGACAACCATCGTCGCGGAATCGGCAATTGCGAGCGCGCCGAATCCTATCGTTATCAGGGCGCCGCCAATTCCGAGCGAGCGTGAATGCGGCCATTTGGCCGTAGCAGAGTTAAGCGGGATCTCGAGTGCCACTATCACAAGTGTGTTGATTGTGAAGAGCATTCCGTAGAACGCCGGAGATTGTCCAAGCGTTTTCACCAGATACAGTGGAAGAGCGCCTTCATGCTGGAAGAAGACAACCGCGATCAGGAAATTGCCAATGAGAAAAATCAGGAATGGGCTATTCCTCAGGAGCGAATTTCCCTTGGGCGGATTGTTGTGCTTCTTTTCCTCGCTGGGTGGTGACGCTTTTGTTTCCCTGAAGAAAATCAGGACGACCGCCGCAAGCAATGAGGTCGCACCATCGACGAAGAAAATTGCGCGGAATGAAACAGTTGCGAGAAATCCTCCGATGGCTGGCCCAATGCTCATGCCAAGATTGATTGCAAGGCGCACCAACGCGAAGGCAGACTTACGATACGCCGGCTCGACCGACTCGGTCATCAGCTTGAGACTCGCTGGGCGGAAAGCAACGTCCGTCAGCGACCACATCACAGTGACGGCAACGAGCTGCCAGAAGGTCCTGGCGAAGGGAAATGCAAAAAGCAACAATCCCGTCATCGCCAGAGACACGCGCATGACCGGAAGCGAGCCAATGCGATCGGCAATCCTGCCTGCGATGGGTCCGCCGAGGATCGACGTGAGTCCGTATGTGGACAGCACGATACCAGCGCGTGTTGCAGATAGTCCTCGCTCCGTAGTCAGATACAGGATGAGGAATGGCAGAACCATCATACCCGCGCGGTTGACGAGGTTGGTCCAGAAGAGCAGCCATGCTTCGTGCGGCAGCGCGCCAAGGTCGCGCCAGGGGGTCAGGAATCGCATTGGGGGATTTTAAGCAGAAAGCGTGGTATCCATGCAATAGCTTTCATGCATGAAACCAAACCGAATAGCCGGAATCATGATCGGCTGCATCACAATTATCGGCGTGGAGGGTTGCATGCTCCAGACGGCGCGGAACCAATCCACTACTCAGTCTGCCGCTTCAGAAGACCTGAATCCTGCTGCAATTGCCCGCGCCAAGGCGGACAGTGCGCGGTATCCCTATACCTCGGCGGACATCCATTTTGTTTCCGGAATGATCGCGCATCATTCGCAGGCGATTACGATGTCCCAGTGGGCAGCCACTCACGGTGCGGCCCAGCCCGTTAGGATATTGGCCGAACGGATAGTCAGCGGACAGGCCGATGAAATTGTGGCGATGAAAAACTGGTTGAGGGACAGGCTGCAGCCCGTTCCGGCAACGGGCTCGACCGGCATGACAATGGCAATGAACGGCATGGAACACGCGATGCAGATGCCCGGCATGCTTACCAAAGCGCAGCTCACTCAACTTGACGAGGCCAGAGGTGAATCGTTCGACAGGTTTTTTCTTGGCTTCATGATCCAGCATCATCGCGGTGCGATATCCATGGTAAACGATCTCTTGTCTTCGCATGGAGCGCTCCAGGATCAGACCGTGTTCAAGCTCGCTTCGGACATAAATGCAGACCAGTCAACTGAAGTAGCCCGTATGGAGCGAATGCTGACCGCTCTCCCATCCAACACACCTTCCCGCTGACTCTCATGTTTTCATCAAGACTGCCGATCGCGCGTTTTTCGCTCTTTACTGTCGCAATATTCTGCTTTGCAGCCGCGTGCGCGCCGATCCTTTCGACACCAGCGCCCGATATTCCCCCTGCGTCAATGACCCCTGATCCGCGCATTGGTTTGCGTGCCGGAATATTCGACGCGGCCGAAGCATCCTGGAATCTGCGTCTGGTTTCCAAAACTCGGCCGTCGGAAAAATTTCTTGACGGCACCAATACAGATCTTGCCTTCATTGGCAATCACGCATTCCAGGGCAGCTACAATGGCTACCAGGTATGGGACATATCCAACCCTGCTCGCCCGATGCTCGAGATCGCAAACTTCTGCCCTGCCTCGCAAAGCGACGTGTCGGTATACAAAAATCTGCTCTTTGTCTCAGGCGAGAGCCTCACCGGACGGCTCGACTGCGGCGGACAGGGTGTGAAGGATACGGTGAGCGCTGCACGGCTTCGTGGAATTCGCATCTTCGACATTACGGACATCAGGAATCCAAAAAACGTCGGAAACGTGCAGACCTGCCGAGGATCGCACACGCACACGGTGCTCGTGGATCCAAAGGACCGGGAGAATGTCTACGTCTATGTCTCCGGATCGGCACCTGTGCGCTCACCGACGGAGCTTCGGGGTTGCGTCGGCGAGATACCGGAGCAGAACTCAAGCTCGTCGCTCTTTAGAATTGAGGTGATCAAGGTGCCACTCGCGCACCCCGAACTGGCGTCCATCGTCAGCTCGCCGAGAATCTTCAATGATCTTGCCGCACCGGTGAAACATCCTGATGCGCCGGAAGACATCGAGGACGCCGCCAACGCTCTTGCAAAGGCACGTTCAACGGGTGGGTTCATTGGCATTGTGCGGGGCACCGAAGAAGCACTCAGCGATGATTTCATAAAGCCTTTGCTGGACAGCGTCGTGGCTGCACGTGGAGGAACGGGCGCCGGAACAGCAGCGGACACGGCTGCTTTGCGCGCTGCTCTGCCCGCTCTTATCGCTCGGCGTTATCCAATGCCGTTCAGAAGTAGTTCGGGCGAGTTACTTGGACCGAGCCAGTGCCATGACATTACGGTGTATCCCGCCATCGGACTGGCTGGCGGCGCATGTGCAGGTTACGGACTTCTGCTCGACATTCGTGATCCGGT
>JBKJPM010000273.1:0-3488 GCA_046595175.1 Gemmatimonadaceae bacterium | reverse complement strand
GAATGCAATGAATCCCTGCGCAGCCGCGCGAATGCGACTATCCGCTCGCTGGTCAACGTAAATCTGCCCCGTAACAAAGAAGAAGTCGTAGCAGATCCCGTGCAGAATGATTCCGAGGTACAGCATCCACACCAGCGAGCCCGGATTCCCGAACGCAAACATCGTGTACCGGAGCGCCCATGCAGCCATTCCGATGAGCATGATGCGCTTGATTCCGAGCCGCGCGAGCGCCAGCGGCAAGAGCATCATGAAGATCACCTCGGACGCCTGGCCTAACGTCATCTTGCTCGCCGGCTCGGCCATCCCGGTTTCATTCAGGTACAGATTGGTGAATGCGTAGTAGAACTGGAGTGGAATGCAGAGCAGCAGCGATCCGATCGCGAATATTGCAAACGACCGGTCTTTGAGGAGAGACAGCGCGTCCAGCCCCAGAACGTCGCGCACAGTGAGCGGCTTCCCTGTGGGCTGCGGCGGAGTGTGTGGCAGCATGAAGCAGTACAATCCGAGTATTGCAGAAGCTCCGGCAGCAATGCGCATCGGCATGGCGGTCGCTTCCAGGCCAAGTCTTCCCACAATGATTCCCGCTGCAATCCAGCCAATCGTGCCAAGCACGCGAATCTTCGGAAACTCCTTCGCCGAATCCTGCATGTGCGCGAAGGAAATCGAATTACTCAGCGCAAGCGTCGGCATATAGAAAAGCGCGTACACTATCAGCAGCGGATAAAAGGCGGCGAAGTTCGTGATCGTCGACACGTAATACAGCAGTGCCGCCCCGCCCAGATGCAGCAGCGCCATAATCCGCTGCGTGGGAAAGAATCTGTCGGCAACCATTCCCACGAAAAACGGCGAGAGCATCGCTGCTATCGCCGTGCTTCCGTACGCCAGCCCTACCTGCGTTCCGTCAAACTTGAGAGTGGTACCGAGATACGTGCCCATCGTCACGTACCACGCGCCCCACACGAAATACTGCAGGAACATCATTATGGAGAGCCTCACCTTCGTGTTCATGGAAGCACCTTGATCTTGATGTTCCGGAACTCGACGTGATCACCGTGCGCCTGCAGGCCTATGTATCCGGCTGGCGACTTTCCATATTTTGGCATCGACTTGAACTTGCTGGCCGCCACGCGGGCATTAAAGTCCGGGCTTCCCAGCTCGTACTCAAATAGCCGGATTCCGTTCAGCCAGTGCTCGACATGATTGCCATTCACCAGAACGCGCGCCGTGTTCCATTCGCCTGCCGGCTTCACCACACCCCGCGGCGCCGGATAAACGGCGAAAAGTGATCCGGCGGATGTGAGCGGAAGCTTTCCATCGTTATGTCGCGCATCGTCCAGGATCTGCATCTCGAGCGCGGTGCGCCAGATATAGTCCTCGGTCTCCAGCCCGCGATACATGATTCCGCTGTTTGCACCCGGATCAACTTTCCAGTCGACCATGAAATCGAAGTTGCGGAACATTTCGCGGGTGATGATGTCCCCTTCCTTACCGGCTGCAACCTGGAGAATCCCGTTCGCTGCGGACCAGTTGTCGGGGACATCCCGGCGATTGTATCCGCGCCAGCTATTTAGTGTGCTCCCGTCGAACAAGAGCTTCCATCCGGCGGACTGCTCTGACCGGCTCAACGCGTTGGGTGCTGAGCTCACAGAAGTCGAAGCATTCTGTGGTGCGCAGGCCATGGCGAAGAGTATGATGCCGATTCCACGATTCATTTTTAGGAGGGTGGGGACGCCGCGAACATAATGCTTCAGGCCGATTCCGCAAATCAGCGGGACCAAGGCTTTGTTGCAGGAGGCAACTTCCTTTTCCTTGAGCCAGAGCTCCTTTTCTGGCTGTTTGGTCAATTTGACCATACGTTTTTGCCACATGGACCACGGCCTGGGCAACGCACTCTCAGAACGTTACGTCGTCGACCGCGAGATCGGGCGCGGAGGGATGGCCACGGTCTACCTGGCCAGAGACATCCGCCATAGCAGGAATGTCGCGCTCAAGGTCCTGAACGCCGAGCTCGGCGCGGTCCTGGGCGTGGAGCGATTCCTCGCGGAAATCCGCGTTACGGCCAACCTGCAGCATCCAAACATCCTTCCCCTTTTTGATTCGGGAGAAGCGAACGGATTGCTCTTCTATGTAATGCCTTATATCGAGGGCGAGACGCTGCGAGCCCGTCTCGAGCGAGAAAAGCAGCTACCGGTTACCGAAGCCGTTAGAATCGCTGTGACGTTGGCGGGTGCGCTCGGGTACGCACACCGTCATGAAGTAATTCACCGCGACCTGAAGCCCGAAAACATTTTGATGCACGAGGGTCAGCCGCTCATCGCCGATTTCGGAATCGCTCTCGCTGTGAGCAACGCCGGCGGCGGGCGAATCACGCAGACTGGTCTCTCGCTCGGCACCCCTCAGTACATGAGCCCGGAACAGGCGACCGGAGATCGTACCGTGGACGGCCGCAGCGATATCTACTCGCTCGGCGCAATGACGTACGAAATGCTGGTCGGTGATCCTCCGTATGTCGCGAGCACATCGCAGGCAATCATTGCAAAACTGCTGACGGAAAGACCTGGGAGCGTGCGCGCGCGCCGTCCCAGTGTTCCCGTGCACGTTGATGCCGCGATCGGCTGCTCACTCGAGAAGCTCGCCGCGGATCGGTTTTCCACCGCAAAGGAATTCGGGGATTCTCTAGAGGGAAAAGGCGCCGTGCTCACGACGACCTGGTACGACGACTCCGCGCAAGGCAATCGCAAACCTTCCGCTCGGGAAATCATTGCATGGTCGCTCGCCGCACTGCTCGCTGCAGGATTCATCTGGCAGCGCACAAGGCCGCGCGCGGACAATGATGAAGCTCCGGTCGTCCGTGCGAACTTCGATCTTCCGATCGGCAAGCACATCAACGACGTGCTCACCGGGCCTACTCTCGCTGTATCACCAGCCGGTGACATGATCGCGTTCATGACGACCGACGTGGCCAGCTTTCACATCTACGTGCGGAGTATCAACGAAATCGAAGCGCGAGAGGTCGTTTCATCGCCTGGGCGCAATCTCGCGTTTTCCCCAGACGGTCGCTGGCTCGCATTCACCGAGGGGAATGTTCTCAGGAAGGTTTCGGTGGATGGTGGTCAGGTCACAATAATTGGATCAACTGGCGGGCCCGTTCCTTATGGACTCGCCTGGAGCGAATCGGGAACGATCTACATCGGATCGTTCACCGGGATGTGGTCAACGCCGGCGACCGGTGGAAACGCGACTTTCGTCGTGGGCGCCGACTCGAGTACAAAACGCAACGGAAAGCGGTGGCCGCTGATTCTGCCGGGCGGGAAAGCAATCGCATACGCGAGCGGAAGCAGCACCTTCCCTCCTGGACGCCTCGCAGTGATGACGCTCGCCGACGGAAAGATCTGGGAATCCGATGTCTCCATCGCCGCGCCGCTCGGAATGGTGGACGATCAGCTGGCGTACATCTCGCCATCCGGTGGGCTGATGGCAGTGCGCTT
>JBKJPM010000073.1:0-5687 GCA_046595175.1 Gemmatimonadaceae bacterium | reverse complement strand
GATCAGCATTGCAGCCATTGCTACGCTGAAACGACGCTGGTCATTGTCGTCGGCAAGCGTATCCGCCGCGGCGAGATCCAGATTCGCCGTGGCATCCCAGAAGCTTTCATACACTACCGTTGGCTTCGCGCCGCTGTACGGACCCGCTGTCATGACGCGCCCGCGCCTTGCCCGATCGATCGCCACGCTCACGCGCCCTTCCGTCTCATCAGCCCGAATACTGGGAGCGGAATGAGCACAACCGGCGAGTACAGAGAGCGCCGCAAGTACCATCAGCCAGCGCCCGTCGCCAATGAGAGTCATCTCGTGGTTAGTTTTGCGCGAGCAACTCCACTTTCATTCCCCGTCCGATCCACTGCAGTCACGAACACTTCGTCCGGAATAGGGGCATTGCGAAAACTCACATAGTGCGTCGTGACCCACCCCGGAATGATCTGGGTTGTCCAGCCGCTGGCGAAATGTGTCCTGACAGTCCATAGCCACGGCCGGCTTTCGCTGCTCGCATCCAGATCTACGACGCTCGCCCCGTTTTCTCTTTGCAGCTTGAGCGTTATCACCGGACGAAGCGGCGCCTTCTCATCCAACCAGGTCGATGCCGGCACGAGCGCCGCATCAGCGTATGGCCCTGCCTTGAGCTTTTCAAACACACTATCAGGATCACGCATGAAGGCGCGCGCACTGAAGTGAATGTTGCCGGTAGCGCCGCGTTGGGCGCGCGTTAGGTCTATCTGCTTCAACAATTCCTGTGTGTCCCACTGATCGGGCTTCGTAGTCCCGACGCGGCTTGTAAAATTTCCTGCCCACACATGCCGGTTGTGGGTGTTCTGCTGGACCCACCATTCAAGCAGGCGCGAATAGCTTTGCGATGTACGGCGGGTGTGCCAGTAAAGTTGAGGCGCTATGTAATCGAGCCAGCCGTTGTTCAGCCATTTCCGTGAATCGGCGTACAGCTCCGTGTAAGAGTCCAGACCCGAAATTCCTTCCGGGTTTCCGGGACGCCAGATGCCGAATGGACTAACGCCAAATCTCACCGTGGATTTCGTCGCTTTCACGCTGCGATAAAGCTGATGTACAAGTGAGTCTACGTTCGATCTTCTCCAGTCGGCGCGCGTCAGTGTTCCGCCACTGCGGACATAACGATTCCACGTCACATTGTCCGGGAAATCAATTGGCTTTCCCTCACTGTCGTTTTCGAGATAGGGGTAGAAGTAGTCATCGATGTGCACACCGTCCACGTCATATCGCTTGACTACATCCACAACAACGTCGATTGTGCGCCGCCGTACGGCCGGATCACCCGGATCCATCCACAGAAAGCTTCCATACTTCCTGACAAGGTCAGGATGCTCGATCGCAATATGAGTAGCAGAAATGTCGGACTTTGACCCGGAATACCGAGCGCGGTAAGGGTTGAACCACGCGTGCAGCTCCAGTCCGCGCTTATGCGATTCTTCGATCGCAAACTTGAGAGGATCATATGCCGGCTGCGGCGGAACTCCCATCTGCCCCGCAAGTGCCTCGGCCCAAGGCTCAATTTTCGAAAGGTAAAGAGCGTCAGCGCCGGGACGAATCTGGAAGATTATTGCGTTCATGTTGAGCGCGACCGCCCGGTTCAGGATCGCGATCAGCTCACCCTGTTGTTCCCACGCTGACAACCCTGGTCGTGACGGCCAGTCAATATTGCCGACTGTAGCCAGCCAGATTCCGCGGAACTCACGCCGAATGGTGGGGGGATCCTGCGTTACCTGCGCATTTACAGGACGCACACTTGCCGCATGAAATGCAAGAGCGGCAAGTGCAGCAAACTTGAATGAATTGAACCGGAGGATGGCCTTCATGTTTTCGCGGTTAGTTCCCACCGGGGAAGCTACGCAAAATTAGCCATCGCGACCACAAACGAGGTCTTACAGAGGCGCCGGTCGGAATCGAACCGACGAATAGCAGATTTGCAGTCTGCCGCCTTACCACTTGGCCACGGCGCCGAATCCTCAACTTACCTACCCCGGCAATCGCACTCAAGGCGCTTCCTTCCCCCTGATACGATAAATTCACCGACATGAACGCTGCCTTCAGTATTGTTACGCCAACTCCACGCGATATTCCGCTCATTCTTTCCCTCTTTCACGAGCTGGCTGTATATGAGAAAATGGAAGGCCTATTCGTCGTGGATGAAGCGACCCTACTGGACTCACTCTTCGGCACAAATCCGTCCGCCGAAGTCCGTCTCGCTTACGAGGGCGAAATACCGGTTGGGTATATGGTGTTCTTCGAAAACTTTTCCACCTTTCTCGGCCGCTCGGGTATTTACCTGGAAGACCTTTTCGTAAAGCCCGAGTTCCGGGGTTCGGGTTACGGCAAGGCGCTCTTGTCCGAGCTGGCGAGGATTTCAGCTGGGCGTGGCTGCAAGCGCCTCGAGTGGATGGTCCTGAACTGGAATACCACCGCTATTGATTTCTACAAGAGCCTTGATGCCGAACCAATGGACGGTTGGACGACGTTTCGGCTAACAGGCGACGCGCTCGGCCGTCTTGCTGCGAACAGACCCAAATAGCGTGCGGGCCTCGCAACGACTACTCTATGGTATGTTCGAAACAGCGAGTCGATTCTAATGATCGAAGGACGAAACCCCCGCGGACTGATCGGATCATGGATAGGGGGACTCTTGCTATGCTCCCTGACCTTTTGGTTTTCCCGCAGTGCACCTGCATTTGAAGACCTGCTCACTCCCATTTACTGGATTATCGGAGTGATCCTTGTGGCATTTACTATCAAGTGGGTGCGGACTCGATCAGTAGATGATCGACGCGGAGATGATCGCCGCAGGGCCTCGCGCCGGGAAATAGAGTAAAAGCCCTCGAAGCCTTACCGCAACTCAAGATTATTAGCAGCTAAGGAGCGCCAGCGATTACCGCGGGTCCCGTAGGCGTCGGCGCTCCACCTTTTACTTCTTCCGTTACGCTTATGGAATAAAGGCCTTCGCGACTAACCGCGTTCGTGCTTTGAACCAGTGCGCGTCCACTTGAATCCGGAACGAAAGTTCCTACCGATACCGTACCCTTCGAAGTTGACAGCCAGACCTGGAAAACCCGGTCGGGTTTTGGCTGGCGGATGGAATAGGTGACAAGGGTCCAGGTATTTGTCTCCCTGTTCCAGAACATCTTCCCCACTGCACCACGTGCACCGTAGTGCGTGAGCGGAATCACCGTGACGTCCGCTCCTGTTACTCCAGCAACAATTTTATCCTGCTCAATTGCCGGAGCGTCCGCAGACTTCTGCTCTGCGACTGTATCGCGCTGAACCTGGATCGTCGCACGCAGTGAGTTCGCTTCCGAGTTCGCACGCAGCATTTGAATGATCGCGCCAACCGCAATAATCCCGGCAGCTGCGGCAGAGATGGCCATTCCGCCAGGCGAAGATCCCCGGGGCGAACGCTCCGTCGCCTGGTCCCTCGCTTTGGGCGAGGGTACAGCTGACGTTTTTTGCGCAGACGGAAGCTTTACTCTCGCCGCAGCAGAGGTCGGGACCGAGACGGCGCGGCGATCGGTATCAGCGCTCGCGCGTGAAACGAGCCGCGAACGAATCCCCGCAGCACGACCGGGATTGATGGGATGCTCCGGGATGAGTCCGCCGAGTTGTCGGGTTGTTGCGTCCATCTTCAAGAGCTCGGCAAAACACTCCTGACATGACTTGGCATGCGCCCGAACTCGATCTGCAGTTCCCGGGACTGCAGAACTAAGTGCAACGCCTGCGAGTTCTTCGATCGCTTCATCATGGCTCATTTGCGTCATTCGGCCTGCACTTCCTCGCTGCTTTCTTCACGCAGCTTTTGCAGCGCAGATCGCATTCGTTCCTTGATCGTCTTTGAGGATTCGCCCGTCAAGTCAGCGATCTCGGACTGGTTCAATCCACGGAAATATGCTTGCTCCAATATCTGTCGCTGGTCGGGAGCAAGATCACGCAGGTGCCGCAGGAAAGTTTGGGGGGATTCGTTCGAGCTTGGCTCCTGCGTGGATGTCGTAACAAGCTCGCCAAACTGCCGCTTGTCTTGCAGCAGTTCGTCTCGCTGCCGCCGACGCAAGCGAAGCTGATCAAGCGCGCGACGTCTGCCCGTTGCAAGCATCCACTCTTGAGCATCCGTTCCCACCAGCTGCGCTGAATCCTGCCATGCCTGCCAGAACGTTGACTCGACTACGTCTTCAGCATCGTCATTATTGCGAAGCAGCTGCATTGCGAGAGAGTAGACGGGCCGGGCCATTTGGTCGAATAGCTGTCCCAGCGCAGCGACATCGCCTTCCGCAATTTTTCGCAGCACAACGCCGCCGTCATCGATCTTCGGAGTCGCCGGCGTTCCTGGAGTTTGCTGGGAAGACTGTGGCACGGGACGAATCTACAGCAAGAAAGGCGCGGCGTGCAAAGCGAATTTTCGCGCCGGCATGACGTCAATACTTTGCCAGGTAATTGTCCAGCTCCCACTGCGAGACCTGCGTGATGTACTCCTCCCATTCCATTCGCTTGGCTGCGAGAAAGTGCGTCACAATATGGTCGCCCAGCGCGCTCCTGATTACGTCGTCCTTTTCGAGCTCGTCGCAGGCTTCCTCGAGGTTGCGCGGAAGGTCGTCGATGCGAAGCCGCCGCTTTTCGCGATGCGACATTTCCCAGATATTCGTGTCCACGGGCTCACGTGAATCTGCCTTTGTTTCGATTCCATCCAGCCCTGCCGCGAGCTGTACAGCCAGCGCCAGGTAAGGGTTTGCCGCGGGATCGGGAATGCGAAGCTCGATGCGCGTTCCCGATCCCCGGCGATCCGGGATTCGAATCATTGGCGACCGATTGCGCATGGACCACGCGACATTCACAGGGGCTTCGTAACCCGGCACCAACCGCTTGTATGAATTCACTAGAGGATTCGTGATCGCTGTAAAACCGCGCGCGTGTCGCAGCAGGCCGCCGATATAATGCAGCGCGGTTTTAGAGAGCTCCCATTTGGCCTTCAGATCCCAAAATGAGTTTTGATCCCCACGGAAGAGAGACTGATGCGTATGCATCCCGCTTCCGTTCTGCCCGTAGATCGGCTTCGGCATGAAGGACGCAACCAGCCCAAATTGCTGCGCGACGTACTTCACTACGAAGCGGAATGTGGTGATGTTGTCAGCGGTTTTTAGCGCGTCGGCGTACCGGAAATCGATCTCGTGCTGCCCGTGCGCGACTTCGTGGTGTGCGGCTTCAACCTCGAAGCCCATTTGCTCGAGCACTTGCACGATTGCACGACGGGCGTCTTCGCCAAGGTCTGCGGGTGCAAGGTCAAAGTACGAGCCGACATCATGCGTTACGGTCGACGCGCCCCCGTCAGCCCGCGGGCGGAACATGAAAAACTCCGCCTCCATTCCCGCGTTCATTGTGAAACCAGCCGCGGCCGCTTTCGCGGCGACGCGCTTGAGCGCTCCGCGTGGATCTCCGGCAAACGGAACTCCGTCCGGGGTATTGATGTCGCAGATGAGGCGCGCGACGCGGTTCTCCGCATCACCCCATGGGAACACCTGGAAAGTCCCCAGGTCCGGAGCTAGCAGCATGTCGGACTCTTCAATCCGGACAAACCCTTCTATAGATGAGCCGTCGAACATCATGTCGCCCGCCAGCGCCTTCTCGAATTGAGAGGCCGGGATCTCCACGTTCTTGTTAATTCCAAG
>JBKJPM010000070.1:0-14804 GCA_046595175.1 Gemmatimonadaceae bacterium | reverse complement strand
TTTCCGATGCGCGCCGGGCTGCCACACGCGGAGGCCATAGTGTGATTCTGCAGACCGGTTCGAGCCAAATTCGCATTTCGACTCTCGGCATTTGTATCGCCGAGAAGTCGGGTGGAGGGGTTCGTGTGGATCCGTTTACCTGCAGCATTGTCCCGGTGCGAGCGAAGTGACGCTTCTCGAGTCGGTTGTGGCGTTAGTTGTGGTAAGCCTTGCGGCCATTGGATTTCTCAATCTCTTTGAGATCAACGCGCGACTGCCCGGAGTCGCACGGGAGTGGAGCTCAGCAGTTGCGTATGGCGAAGAGGGTATGGAGCTCGCCAAACTCGGCCTCCCTGTTTCTTCATCGAATAACGCGGGACTGTCGCGGCGCCTGGAGCGCGCGCCTTATACGCGTCATGTTGACGAGCTTCGCGTTATTGTGACGCTTGAAGGCGGAAGGGTGTTCGAAATTCGCCGTTTGGCAGCGGCCCACTGATGACGAGAAGGCCTATTCGGCGCGGTGGCTTCACGCTTCTCGAGCTAATGCTCGCGATCGCGATCACTGGCATGGTCGCGCTCATTGCATATGCCGCGATCACGGTCGGGCTGGACACTCAGGAGCGCGTAGAACGACACCGGCGTGAAGCGCAAAGTCGCGCTCTGTTTCGTCCCTTTATTTCCGACGCGCTGCGTCATATTACGAATGTCGCCGGAACCGGCATGCCTGTTTTCCGGATTTTGACTGAGGCCGGATCAGCACGCGGCGAGTCGGTGACTTTCCTCACTCGTGGCATCCAGTCGCCACTGGGATCAAGCGGGTTGTGGCAGCTGACCCTGATCCCTTCGGCCGCTGGACTGCATGTGCAGGCTGATCCGCTGGAAGATCCGTCGCGGTCGAGCATCAGCAGCGTTCTTCCAGGCGTGACTGAAATGCGTCTCCGCATCCTTGCGACAAAGCAGGACAAGGTATGGGCGAGCAACTGGGATGCGACGCGTCAGCAGCCGTATGCCGTGAAGATTGAGCTGCTCGATTCAGCGGGCAGGATGATTGACTCGCCGCTCGTAGTCGCTACCCAGTTTGTACGGGGCGAACAGTGAACAATCGCCGCGGCATTGCTCTCGTAACGGCGCTCTGGTTGGTCCTCATGCTTGGGGCGGTGGCGACGGAAGTCATGCGTTCGGCGAACGCCATCTCCGATACTGCTGATAATGTCCGGAGCAGGGCGGTTGCCAGGTACGCAGCCGAAAGCGGAATTGTGTTCGCAGCCGCGCGAATCGAAGACACATTGTCCATCCTGCGCGATTCCACTTTGATAAAGTCCTATCTGAATAGGCTCGAGCAGGGAAGTTGGGGACAGTCCGACCTCTGGATTGGAGAGGGCCGCACGCGGATGACTGTCGTGGATGTGAATTCTCGCCTGGACATCAATGCGGCGACCGTGGAGCAGCTGATGACACTTTTTTCCGCTGTAACAAATATTGACGAAGCACAGCGTGCTGCCATCGCAATCAGAAACCGGATCGAATATGGACGCGCAAGCGACCTTTTTCGTGGTCCGGCGCCAGCTGGAATTCAAAAGCCGCTGTATTCCACGCCGCTGCGTTCGCTCGCCGAGTTGGAAGACATCCCGGACGTAAGCCCACGACTGGCCAGTGCAGCTGCGCCCTTTCTGAGTGTAGATGGCGATGGGCGTATCAATCGGGTAACTGCCAGTCCGCAGGTAAAGGCTGCGGCGTCTGGTGATCTTCGCGACATGCCGTCGCGGCTGCTGATTGTATCGCGCGGATGGAAAGATGGGCGTGCGCTCACATTCGAGATTCAGGCGGTATATGCCCTGGACTATGGAAAGCTAGTGTTGGTTTCCTTGCGGGAGCAGGACATTTGAAGCCGATTGCCGGCGTAGAACTTTCCGAAAAACGCATACGTGCGCTGACGATTTCCCGCGTAACGCACCGTCCGCTGCGGCGTTTCGACATACCGTGGAATCCCGCCAGCCCGCAAGCGGCCGTAGACCTTCTGCGCTCTCACCTTGGTGTTGTTGCCGCCGTGGGAATCGCTGTGGGTTTTGATTTTCTGCATCCCAAACATGTCAAGCTGCCCCCTGTGACGGCACGGGAAAAGGCGCGAATGGTTGCTCTCGAGCCCGAACGGTTCTTTCCGGTCAGCTCGGCGATTGTGGTAGCCGCATCTGATGACAGCGATCTCGTTTTTGCAGCCGATGCCGCTGCTACTGAGCGCTTTGTTGCCGCACTCGCTCAATGGGCGGAAGTGCAGAACGTCGAGCCGGCGCCTGTCGCATTTGCACGGGCGGCGCGTACGGCAAGACTCGCTGATGCGCTGTATTCAGTTTCACCGCCAGGTGCGGAACAGGGCGAGAATCTGGTGGAGGTTTCCCTTGGACGCGTGGTATCCGCCCGACGCGCGGCTCAGCGCATAGCGATCGTGGGCGCGCATGAAGTCCCGGAAAAGAATGGAGTCCCGGGGGATTTTATGGCAGCATACGGTGCAGCGCTTGGAGTCCACGCGACGCCGGATGAAATGCTCGTTTCGAATGCGATGCACCAAAAATTGTCGGCCAACAGACTGCGATCAATCGCATTCGCCGCCGCCGCGGCGGCCGCAGCGATTGTGTTCGCACTTTATTCAGCGTCGCATGCGCGAGACCGACTACAGGATCGAATTGACACAGAGTTGCAGGCATTCAAGCCCCGGGCCGCGGCGGCGGAAGCGCTGCAAGGGAGGATATCCAGGCTCGGCGCTGCTTCCGCGGCAGCGCGCGTCGCGCGGGATGGAATGGACCCATTGGCAGTTCTGGCCACTCTCGGGAAAAGACTTCCCAAGGGTGTCGTTGTGATGAGCGTGCGTGCCGCAGGCGACGAATGGCAGATCACCGGAACCGCGAAAGACGCATCTGCGATAATTCCCGCGCTGGATGCCGACCGCTCGATTGCGGATGTACGCTTCCTGTCTGGCACGTCGAGATTTACCGAAGGTCGCCGGACCTACGAAACCTTCTCAATTGGATTCCGTGCGCGTCCGTCCATTTAACAGACGCGAGCGGCTGGTAGTCGTCGCGGGGGTGACGATCGCGCTCATTGCGATCGCGGCCACACTGTTTGTGGTGCCCTTCTATAGAACGTGGTCCGACAGGGAGGCTCAGATATCCGCGTCCCAGGAGCGGCTGGCACGCATCCGCGGTTTGATTCGGCAGCAGAACGCTCTTTCGAGAACGGCCGGCGGAATGGAAAGCTCATCGACTCTTTCTGGCCGGCTTATTTCAGCGCGAACGCTGCCGCTGGCTGCTTCCGATCTGCAAAGGGTGATGCGCATGTACGCCGAACGCAGCCGTATTAGCATAGATCGGCTAGAATTTTTCCAGTCTGAGGATTCATCCGCGCTTTCCGGCTCGGAAATCCCCCTCACAATCTCTGCGGTCAGAGACATTTACGGCATTTCTGATTTCCTGAACGCGCTGCGCAGTGGGTCGCCGGTCGTTGAAATCCGTGAGATGAACCTCATCTCGAATTCCGCGCTCAAGGATGGACTGATTCAGTTTTCCGCGACGCTCCGCGCGCCGGTGGTGCTGCAATGAAGCGCATCAACAGAGAAATGACTCTCAAGATGCTTTACGGGCTCGGGGTGGCTGCAATCCTTGCAGGCGGCGGATTCTGGCTTTGGAATCCCGAGCCGTCGGCGGAATACCACGATTCTGACATTCACGCAGCCGATGGTGCCCCTCCATCGATGGCATCGGCGGTAGATCTGACGTCTGTCACGGGCGCGAACATCTTCTCTTCGACTCGCACTTCACCCGCGCGGCGTTATAATCCTGCGGACTACGAGTCAGTAGACGGGAGCGCGCCGGCGTCGATGGAAACGACAATACAAACCGAGCCCGCACTCGACCTTCCGCAGGTATTCGGCACGGTGCTTGGTCCAGGCGGATCGATGGCGCTGATGCAGGGTGATTCAGCGGACGGACCTGGCCGGCTTTTTCGGGAAGGTGACCGTGTCGGACGGTTCCGTGTCATAAAGGTGAAGGCCAACTCAGTCATCGTGAGCGGGCCAACCGGTCGTGTCGAGATCAAGGTTGAACGCAATCATACGGGTGCTCAATGAATAGAATTAATCGCGCACTTGTTTTAGCGCTTCTTACGGGACTTACATGCGTGCATGCTGCTGCCGCGCAGGTGCGACCGACTCAGCCTGGCACAGCGCTCAATTTCGTGGATGCGCGTCTCTCAGACGTTATCCGTTCGCTCGCGCTCTCGCTCGGCCTGAATGTTGTGCTCACCGATGTACCAGACAAGCGCATCACATTCACCACTGCCGCGGCCGTTGAAAGGAGCGACGTGAATGCAATTCTCGAATCCATTTTGGAAAGCAATGGGCTTGTTCTCATCCAGAAGGGTGCGGTTGCGCAGGTTCTCCCCGTGGACAAAGCACCCGCGCAGGCGGCGCGGACCTATGTCATTTCACTGAAGTACGCTTCGGCAGAGGACCTGGCCAACTCACTGGGAAAGCTGTTCGGAAATGTGAATGTCGCGAACGACGGTCGTTCCCTGGACGACCGCAGCCTGTCGCGCAACCTGGACACATTCAGGCAGCGGGAAGCACAGGTATTTCAAATGCGACGCGATCCGCCAATAACTCCTGGCGGGTCTCCCGTCCCAGCTGCAACCGAATCAGCTCAGTCGAAAGCTGCAGCTGAGGGGAGACTGGTAGGCGGATTAGTCGTAGTTCCGGATCTCCCCAGTAATTCTTTGATCGTGCGCACGAGTCCGGCAAACTATCCACTCATTCGCGAAACAATCTCGGCTTTGGACGTCCGGCCCGCCCAGGTGCTGCTGGAAGTTCTCGTCGCGGAAATCTCGCTGGACAAGACGCAGCAGTTCGGAATCGACTGGTCTGCGGTGAGTGGCAAAACCACGTCCCGGTTCGGAACGCCGTTGTATCCGGACTCAGCGGCCGTCACTGATAATTTTCTGCTCCGCATCGTGACGCTGGACCGATACAAGGTTCGAGCCGTGCTCAGCGCCATTGCAACGCATTCGGACGTGCGAATTCTTTCCACACCACAGATCCTCGCTACCAATAATCGAGAAGCACACATTCTGGTGGGCAGCAAGGTGCCGTTCGTTGTTGCGTCGCGGCTGGGTTACGATATTGCGATTGACAGAACGGTGCAGTTCCAGGACGTCGGAACAAGTCTCACAATCATTCCGACTATCAATCAGGACGACTACGTGAGTGTGCAGATACTCCAGGAAGTAAGCACCCTGACGTCGCAGACAATCCCTTCCGCGCTGAACGCACCGGTAATTTCGACGCGTGAAGCCTCGACGCGAGCGACAATTCGTGACGGTCAAACAGTTGTAATCGGCGGGCTGATCGGCGATTCCCGCGAAAACCTCGATCTTGGCGTTCCATTCCTCAAGGACATCCCGCTCATCGGAAATCTGTTCAAGCGGCAGAGCCGGAACAACAATCGCACCGAGCTGGCGATCTTCGTCACGCCGTTCATCGTTCGCAATGACGAAACCGCGGACGCATTGCGCGAGCGGATCCGGAAGCGCATGGAGGAATCTGCGCCCGGTATCTTCAGCGCACCGAAACCTGTAACGGATTCGCTCCCGAGGCGCACTCCGTGAGTATCGAGAGCCGCGATCTTCGCGCAGCTGCGGAGGGCGAGCTCGCATCGAGACTGTCCAATCGCTACCTGGAAGAACACAAACTCATTCCTTTGGACGTGGACAGCCAGGGAGTTTTACGCATCGCGACCGGGGAGACTCCGGATCCGACGGTGATTGACGAGCTGGCGCGGATGTACAAACGGGAAATTCGGATTGTGCCTGTCCCGGCGTCCGAGCTGCTGGCTGCCCTCATGTCCGTGAAGCCGCATGAAGCAAATGGAAGTCTCTCGGCGTCGGTTTCATTTGAGGAGGTGCGCGCGGATGACCTTGCGGTGGATCACCTCGAAGCGCTTGCCAATGAGGCGCCAGTCGTAAAACTGGTGAATGTCCTGCTTGTTGACGCGCTCCGGCTCGGTGTCAGCGATGTGCATCTCGAGAGTGTTCCTGATGGACTGCGCGTGCGCTACAGAATCGACGGCGTTCTACAGGACGTGTCGCGCGTCGCGGAAAATCACCGTGCCGCTGTCGTGAGCAGGGTGAAAATCATGGCCGGACTGGACATCGCGGAGCGAAGACTGCCGCAGGACGGAAGGACCAGGCTCGCCATCGGAGACCGCGAAGTTGACGTCAGGGTTTCTTCGCTGCCCGCACTCCACGGCGAGAGCATCGTGCTCCGTGTTCTCGACCACGGCGCTCGGCCCCGCGGACTCGAAGAGCTGGGAATGGCCGCTGAAATTCGCAGTCGCTTTGAGAGCGTGCTGGGACGCACGAGCGGAATGATTGTCGTCACCGGTCCCACCGGCTCAGGTAAGACAACGACTCTTTACGCAGCGCTCGAACATGTCAATTCCCCAGGCGTCAAGATTGTGACAATCGAGGAGCCGGTCGAATACCAGATTCCGGGCGTGATTCAGATTCCTGTGGATCCGAAAGTGAATTTTGATTTTTCGGATGCACTCCGGTCTATTCTCCGCCATGATCCGGATATCATCATGGTGGGTGAAATGCGCGATGCAGAAACAGCGGAGATCGCGGTGCAGGCCGCACTCACCGGCCATCTGGTTTTTTCAACACTGCATACTTCCGAAGCTGCCGGCGCTGTCACACGTCTCGCGGACATGGGCGTAGCGGCATTCAGAATTGCAGCGGCAGTCCAGGCGATTGTTGCGCAGCGGCTGGTGCGCGTGCTGTGCGATACATGCGCGGAACCTTACATGCCAACAGCAGCGGATCTGGCCGGGGCCCCTGTTGACCGAGCCGGATCGTCGCGGTATCGGCGCGCGCGCGGCTGCGCGCAATGCGCGAACAGTGGATACCGCGGACGCACCGGTGTATACGAGCTTCTGGTATTCACCGAGGCGCACCGGTCCCTGATTGCGAACGCAGCGCCGCTGGCGGAGCTGCGAAGGGCCGCGCGTGAGAGCGGAGTAGAATCCCTTGAGGACGCCGCATGGAAGCTCGTGCGCTCAGGGGCGACAAGTATTCTTGAAGTCAGGCGTGCCATCGGGACCGGCCTCGAAGCGTGACCACAAGGTTTCGCTACCGCGCGGCCAATCCGGATGGAGTCGTGCTGGAGGGGAGCGTCAGCTCGCAGTCCCGCGCGGCGGCGCTCGAGGAGCTGAGGCAGAAGAGTCTTTTTCCAATCGAGCTGGAAGAAGATTCATCCGCGGCACCGGCCACGACCGGATTGAGCAGGAGCAGCCGATCGGAAGCGCTGATGCTCTGGACTCGCGGTATGGCAACGATGCTTGCGGCTGGAATCACGCTCGAGCGCGCTCTTTCATTTTCGGTCGCGCAAACACGTAACGATGACGTTCGCCGCGGTATTGTCGAGATTCGCGCTGATGTACACCGCGGGTTGTCTCTTGCAGGCGCAATGCGAAAACATTCGCGACTCTTCGGAACCGTGCACATCGCGCTCATCGCGGCCGGCGAAGAAACGGGAGCGCTTGGCTCTGTGATGCATCGCCTAGCCGCGCATCTCGAGGAGGAAGCTGAGTTAAAGGGGAAACTTCGCTCTGCCCTCATGTACCCGGCCATTATGGCTTTTGTAACGACCCTGGGATTGCTGGTGATGATGCTGTTTGTGGTGCCTCGCCTGGCGCAGATGCTAGCCGAATCAGGCGGAACGCTGCCCCCTTCAACCCGGCTCTTGATTGGAATGAGCGGATTCTTTTCTACCTGGTGGCCGCTGCTCTTCGCCGCAATCGCACTCATGGTTTGGGAGTTCCGCCGATGGATCGCGAACCCCGCGAATCGAATCCGCTGGCATTCCGCGCGGCTGCGGATTCCCATTGCCGGCGAGATGGAGCGTGAGTTCGGGGCTGCGAGATTTACGCGTACGCTCGCACTCCTTCTCTCCAATGGAACGCCAATTCTTTCCGCACTACGTATCGCCCGCTCGAGCGTTGCCAATGAATTTCTCGGCGCAGCGATCGAACGGGCTACGACGGGGGTGAGTCAGGGGCGAAGAATGAGTGCCGAGCTTGCCGGAGTTCTTCCATCTGGAGCGCTGCAGCTTTTGAGCGTGGGAGAAGAAACTGGCAGACTAGGTGAGCTCAGCCTTCGGGCTGCGGAAAGCTATGAGTCTGATCTGGCGCGGAGGCTCCGGGTGAGCATCGGGCTAATCGAGCCCGCGCTCATCCTGATTTTTGGCGGGATAGTCGGCTTCGTCGCTTTGGCGATGCTGCAGGCGATCTACAGCATCAACGGACGACTTTAATTGACAGGGACTATGCGACAACTGCGCGCTGTGAGATCCGGGTTCACGCTGATCGAGATGGTTGTTGTCCTGGCGGTGATTGCGCTGCTGGCGGCGCTGGTGGGTCCTCAGATTGTCGGGCGAGTTTCCGAAGCTCGCGGAACCAGTGCAAGGGCGCAGATTGAGCTAATGAGCACGGCACTCGAGAACTACCGGCTTGATAATGGCGGTTATCCGACGACGGCGCAGGGTTTGGCATCTCTCCGGGAGAAGCCGGTTGCCTCGCCGGTTCCTTTCAACTGGCGCGGACCGTACCTGAGAAAGGCGGTTCCCAAAGATCCGTGGGGCCGGGCCTACGACTACAAGAGTCCCGCCACAGGCGCGCCGTTCGATATTGTTTCTCTGGGCCGAGACGGGCGACCTGGCGGTACGGGCGAAGACACCGACCTGACCTCGAGATAATCGGTGTTTGACGGCCGTCGGGAGCCTGTATATTCGAGGGGGGTTTCAACTCAGAATCCGCAAAAAGCCGGGTAACATTTCCGGTTTGGCGTCGTCTACTATCGAGACGGCACACGGGACTGCAATGCGGCACGTGGAAATAACGGGGAGAAATGATAGATGACTGACGCGCTAATTGGGCCCGAAACACCGATTCGCGAGGAGCCCCGGATTGTGCCGGAGGAGATTGTTCCTCCGGTGGATATCCGGTCTTCAAATTCGCGGAGAAATTTTTTCACCAAGGCGGTAGCTGCCGCTGCTGGTGTTGCGGGAACTGGAATTCTCGCGCAGCGGGTTAGTACGGTTCGCCGCAGCGCATCAGCCCAGACCAAATTCTCAATTCCCGGATACTTCCACCAGCCGCCCAAGGACATTGCGGAGCGCTGGGGAACTCCATCGGTCCGCCTTGCGCGGCGCATCACCATGGGCCTTACGGCACAAGATGCTGACATGGCACGGCAGCGCGGTTTCAGCGGTTATCTGGAGTATCAGCTGAACGCCGCGGCAATCGACGACAGTGCGGCCGATGCTTTCGTTGCGACGACCTATCCGCAGACGGGAATGGCTGTCGAGCAGCTGTACAACCTCAATGCGAATCTGGTCATAAACCAACTGCAGCAGGCCACACTTTTCCGCGCCGCGTTTTCCATGCGCCAGCTGCAGGAAAGGATGGTGGAGTTCTGGAACGACCACTTCAACATAAGTCTGCACAAGGTCGGCTATCTAAAGACAGTTGATGACCGCGAAGTAATTCGCAAGAACGCCCTGGGAAAGTTTCCGGACATTTTGCGGGCGAGCGCGCACAGCGCTGCCATGCTTGTGTATCTGGACAACAACACCAACCGCGCTCCAAAAGTGAACCAGAACTACGCGCGCGAGCTGCTGGAGCTGCATACGCTTGGCGTGGATGGCGGCTATACGCAGGAAGACGTGAACGAAGTCGCGCGCTGTTTCAGTGGATGGGGAATCACGGGGCGGGGCAACTTCGCTTTCGATCCCAGCGGGCATGACAACGGATCCAAGACATTCCTCGGACAGACCATCGCGGCCGGAACGGCCGGCTCGGCAGCTGGAATCAATGACGGCGAGAATGTCCTGAACTACCTGGTGAACAGTCCGACGACGGCGAAGTTCATTTCCAGCAAAATGATTGCATGGCTGCTCAGATACGATCCGTGGCCCTCACAGATCGCGGCTGTGTCGGATGTGTACCTCAAGACTGGCGGCTCCATTCCCGAGATGATTCGGGCCATCCTGACACCGGACAACATTGCCGGCGCCCCCGCCAAGCACAAACGGCCTTTTCATTTTGCAGTCTCGGCGCTTCGAGGATTGAACCCAACGGTAAAAGGGGTCGCGGCGATCTCGGGAACACAGCTCTTCAACATGGGAATGCAGTCATTCTTCTGGGAGACTCCGGACGGATACCCCGACGATGTGGCTTATTGGGCTGGCGCCATGATGCAGCGCTGGAATTACGGTGACTATGTGACGGCGCTTGCCGCGGGCGAGATAATTGTGGACGTGGTGCCATTCCGGGCAACTGATACAGTGGACGGAATAACCGCAGCCATCAACCGCGCGCTGTTCGGCGGTGAGCTTCCGACCAGGACGGAGACGCGCATCAAGTCTTATCTGGGGGCCGCTGCTATAACGAACACGCGGGTTCGCGAAGCCCTTGCACTCGCGATCAATTCCTCAACCTTCCAATGGTATTAGTGAAATGAGCGATTGCGACCACGACGGATGCCAGGAATATCGCGAGCTTTCGCGCCGCGATTTTATTGCCTGGTCTACAGGAGCCGCCCTGGCCGCGACCGCGATGCCGCCATGGCTTCCGAAAGTCGTTCTTGCCCAGTCGGCGAATTCGGGCCGGGATGTAATCATTTCGATTTTCATGCGGGGTGGAGCTGACGGACTGAGCCTGTGCGCGCCGTTCGCGGACGCAAACTATTACACGAGCCGTCCGACGATCGCGATTCCGCGGCCGGATAGTACAGCGGCAACACGTGGCATTGCGCTCGACAACACCTTTGCATTCCCGCAGGCGATGGCTGCACTGGTGCCCGCATTCACTGCCGGCGAGCTGCTGGTCGTCCACGGAGCGGGATCACTCGATACTACACGCTCGCACTTCGATGCGCAGCGATTTATTGAGGTCGGAAAGCCGCGCGATCCCAACATTGTCTCAGGCTGGCTCGCGCGTCACCTCTCCAGCGTGACACCGGCGAAGGCCGGAGCGCCGCTCCGCGCAGTGGGAATTTCCACGGGGCTTCCAAGAACGCTTGTCGGCGCGCCAAAGACACTTCCGATTCCCAACCCTGCCAACTTTGGTCTGGCAGGAAGCGCAACAACACGGCAGGAGCGCACCGACTGGCTGAAAGCCGATTTCACAGACCAGGTTGATCCGGTCCGAGCAGAAGCACTGGATGCGATCAGCACGATTGATCTGCTCAAGAAAATCAATTTTGCCGGATACGTTCCCCAAAATGGCGCAGTGTATCCGAACACTTCGTTCTCAAACAGCCTGAAGTCAGCCGCCGCATTGATCAAGGCCGACATCGGCGTGGAAGCAATTCAGGTGGACATTGGCGGCTGGGACACCCATTCCAACGAAGATCCACTTGCCGGCGGAATGTTCACGCTGATGCAGCAGTTTTCAAATGCAATGGGCGCGCTGCATGCCGATCTCGTCAACGGAACACAGGCGTCGTCAGTGACTGTCGTCGCGATCTCGGAATTCGGACGCAACGTGCGCGAGAATGGCAGCAAGGGCACCGACCACGGGCGCGCGGGCTGCATGTTCGTGATTGGAAAGCGCGTCGCTGGTGGGAAGGTTCTTACCAACAACTGGCAGTCGCTGGCGCGCGAGAATCTGGAGTCAGGGCAGGATGTGAAGGTGACGATCGATCATCGCGATGTTCTTTCCGAGATCGTGAAGAATCGCCTCGGCAACCCGAACACTTCGTTTGTATTTCCCGCTTTTACCGCAACAACACGCGGAGTAACAAAGTAGTGAGCGCGCTCGCTCTACTTGACGGTTACCTGCCCGCTCATTCCGGGATGAATGGTGCAGTCGTAGGGGAAAGTTCCTACCACACTGAAGGTGCGGGACACCTTCGTGTTGGCAACGATCTGAATGTCCTGCGGCGCGCCGGCTCTGGACACGAAAATCACGTTATGCGAGGCGCTCGGAAAGTCGAACGTGACAGTGCCATTTTGCTTGATCGTCACGTTAAAGGGACTGAAGCTGTTGCCGGGCATGGCAACCGTGGCGGCAGTTGGAATACCGGCGTCGACTACACCGACCGAAAGATTTCCATTCACCCCGCTGATCGTTGCGGTAACATTTGCTGTTCCGGCGGCAATTGCGGTAACCAGTCCATTTGAATTGATGGTCGCGACACTGGTTGGCGAAACCGACCATGTGGCCTGACCTGCACTGACAAGTTCGCCTTTCGAGTTTCGCGCTTCAGCAGAAAACTGAACGGCTTGACCGACCTGCAGTGAAGCTGAAGAAGCCGAGACAGTTACCGTAGTGACAGTATTGCTCGAGGGCGCCGGGCCCGAGCTATCCGACCCGCCGCCGCAGGAAACCAGGACAGCAAGTAAACCGGTAAGGATCGTATGAGAGATGCGCATAGCGGAAGACTCCATTGGCTGATTGCAGCGGGGACATCCTATCTACCCAAATATATGACGATCATCCCCGCCATTCGTTCTTTTACAGCGGCAATAGCACTCGCCGGCGTAATTGCATGCGGTGGATCCGATTCAAGTGCCGTCACAGCCCCCCCGGAACCCACCACGCTTTCATTCACACTTAGCCAGGTGAATGGACAGACACTTCCTGCCACATTCCAGACCCCTGACGGCGTCCTTGTGATTGGCTCGGGCACATTGCAGCTCAAGCCCGACAAGACATTCGCCGAAAACATATCGTACACCTTTGCACCGACCGGGGCCACCGCCGCTCCTGACAACGCCATCACCAACGGCACCTACGTGCAAACCGGCACCGACATCGTTTTTACTGTGCCGCCATCCGGCACCGACCCGGGTGCTGTTTTTGGCGGGACTGTCAGCGCCACGACGCTCAGCTATAACGACGCCGGATTCGTAGCCGTCTACAAGCGCTAACGTAGTCTCGCAGAAATCAATGGCACTCCCACCTGCTGAGTACTACCTTAGGCTCTCATAGCAGCGAGCCTCGCAAGGCCCGCTTGCCGACAACGACAGCCTGCTGGTCATGGAGTCCAACATGAACAAAGCGGAATTGCTGGATGCGTTGCAGAGGCAGACGAAGCTGCGGCCTGCGCACGTAAAACGTGTAGTGGATGCCATCTTCGACCCCACCGATGGAATTATCTCCCGCCAGATCAGAAAAGGCGGCAAGGTCACGTTGGCGGGGTTCGGTACGTTCGATCGTCGCAATCACCGCGCACGCGAAGTGAACAGTGTGTTCACCGGAAAGCCCGTGAAAGTAAAAGCGCGGAAACTTCCCGGTTTCCGCGCTGGCGTGAGCTTGAAGGAGGCAATGCGCTGAACTACTGACCGATATGCTTTGCGTATTGGTCGGCGGTGAGCAGTCCTGAAGCATCGGATGGATTGCTGACGCGCATCCTGATCATCCAGCCCGCTCCATAGGGCTCGCTGTTGACGAGGCCGGGTTCTTTATCCAGTCGCGGGTTCACTTCGGTGATTTCGCCCGCGACTGGAGAAAAGAGCTCGGAAACAGCCTTGACCGCTTCGATGGTCCCAAACACATCGTGCCGGCTGTATTTCGCGCCCACTGCCGGAAGCTCGACGTAAACTACGTCGCCAAGCTCGCCCTGCGCGTAGTCGGTGATCCCGACCTCAACGATTCCATCGGCCATAGAGCGGATGTATTCGTGTTCTTCGGTGAACTTCAGTTCGCTCGGAATTTCTGCCAATGCTGCTCCGGTAAGTTTGCTTGGTGATTCAGCGAGACGTCTACCTAGTCTACTCTGGGACAGCTCGGAGCGTCAAGAAATCGTCGAAGTTTTTACCGGCGCGTCGGCACCCCTGCTGAGCAGCGATTCCCAGAGCGAATCAACTTCGCGCTTGAGCGCATCCATGGGGCCCGTGTTCTCTATGACGTAGTCGGCGCGCGCACGCTTGAGCTCTGCCGGCATTTGCGAAGCGATCATGTTCATTGCCTCGGCTTCATCGATTCCGCGTGTTTCCAGGAGTCGCTCCATCCGCAGCTCGCGCGGCGCATCCACCAGCACGATCGTGTCGAAATTCTCGGCCAGCTTCCGCTCGAAAAGGAGGGGAATGACGCACACAACGACCTTGTCACCGCGCTTCCTGGCGTCTTCGATAGCCGTATCGCGCAAACGCGAGATCTCCGGATGAATGATCGCGTTCAGGTCGTCGAGCTGCGTCTGGTCGGAAAAGACAATGCGACGCAGCGCCGCGCGATCCAGGTTTCCCTCGGCGTCCAGAACTTCCTTGCCCCAGCGCGAGGTAATTGTTTCCAGCGCGCGGGTTCCCGGTTTTACGGCCTCGCGCGAAAGGTTATCAGCGTCGATAAGAGTCGCGCCCTTTTTCTTCAGAAGGTCGGCGACAACAGTCTTCCCACTGGCAATGTTACCGGTCAGTCCAATAAGCCGCATCGGAAGTTTCTATCGGGAATTGAGTGAAATATTGCGGTGAAAATCCAAGGTAAAGTCAAAATCCGCTTTGGCCTACGATTACGGTGCCTCAGCTGTAAAAAACTAGTGTTTGCGGCACCAGCCACAATCTGCAGCCAGAAGTGCCATTCGAACTCCGGGGCTAAAGCAGCGAGCCTTGGGTTTCGTCCTTTCGGGGCATTGAGAAGCACATTCTGCACCGCGCTTCGTATGAATCGGTGCTTCCGACCATAACCTGAGGGGAGTTGTAGGGGGCGGGCTGCCCCTCGATAAGGCGCTGGTTTCGGCTGGCCGGGCCGCCGCACAAAACGCAGATCGCGTGGAGCTTGTCC
>JBKJPM010000268.1:0-11931 GCA_046595175.1 Gemmatimonadaceae bacterium | reverse complement strand
GCTGTTGCCATGGGCGACCTTCGCTTCCTCACTGATGATCAGCTTCAGCGGACGCGTGCAACGATGCGTGCCATCGCCGCGAAAAATCTCGCGAGAACGAGTGCCGAGCTGACCTTTGTGGATGGAAACCCCGCAATGCCCCCGACACCGGGAAACTATGCCCTGCTCGCTGTTGAAGATTCAGTTAGCCAGGCGCTCGGCAGGGGACCAATCGTAGCGCTCGATCCTGGAGAGCGCGGCGCGGGTGACATCTCCTACATCTCGAATTACGTGGATGCGCTGGACGGAATTGGCGCCTCCGGCCCGGGACAGCACACCCCGAGCGAAATGATCAATCTCCCCTCTCTGCGGAGAGCGAGTGAGCGCGCTGCGGTGATGACCTATCGCATTTCCCGTCCGCGCAAAAAGTAGCTTACGATGAAACGCCGCTGGATAGCTCACGCAGCGTGGCTCACCGCAGTTGCCTGCGTGCGCATTCCAGCGACGACACCCGCCCCAGTCTCGTGGTGGGCGTTCACCGATCCACTGGATACTCAGTCGTCGCTGTCAATCGCATCGCGACGTGACATAGACGCCGCCCTTACGGGCTGGATCGTTATTGATAGCGCGACCTATCGCCCGGTCCGGCCGTACGCCGACTCGGCACTGCTACCTCACACCACAGCGCGCCTGGCTTTCATCACGACCTTTCAGGGGGGACGTCACCGCCCCGAAACGATCCGTGGCCTCGCAACGGACCGCGATGCAATGCGCCACGCCGCAAGCCTCATCGTTGCCGAAGCTGTTTCGAGCGGATATACCGGAATTGTTCTGGATTTTGCGGGGATGACGGTCCGCGACCTCGATGCCCTGATTGCAGTCGCGTCCACAATCGGCGACTCAGCACACGCGCACAACGTCCGCCCTGTGGTGATTTCGGTTCCAGCCGCTGACACGGCCGGGTATCCCGGCCAGCTTCTCGCCAGCATCAGCGATTTGCTGCTCGTGCTTTCGTACGATCAGCATGCCCTGGGCACTGCACCTGGTTCGCCCGCGTCACCTGAATGGTTCATCCAGAAACTTCGCGCGCGCGCAGCCGAAGCTGGTTCAAACAGAATTATCGCGGCGATCCCGGTGGATGGTTACCGATGGGTTCGGTACGGAGAGGCATCGCGCATCACCTTCGCGGAAACGAATCTCCTGCTCCAACGAACCGGGTCACACATCGAACGCGATCCGGTAACGCACACACTGCACGCCCAGTTGGATAACGCGGATATCTGGGTGAGCGACAGTCAGTTGATTGAGATCCTCACTCGCGACGCGAGGAGAATGGGAGTGAATCGGTTCGTTCTCTGGAGACTTGGAGGCGAAGATCCACTGCTCAGCACACCCGCCAATTCTCAGACGATCAGAAGATCGCGCTGAAAGTCTTCCGGGGTAATTACGACGTCGTTGAACGTGACGCACGCATTTACTTCGCTCCGCATGCCGACCTCGCCCTGAATATAGACTCCAGGCTCAATTGAAAAACCCACGCCCGGAAGAAGCTTCCTTTCTTCGCGGGTCTCGAAGTTATCGATGTGGGGGCCGGATCCATGCAGGTCGCGCGCGTCGATCGAATGTCCCGTGCGGTGAATGAAATATTTGCCGAAGCCGCGCTCCTCGATGTACGCCCGCGACACGTCGTCTACCTCGCCACCACTGATCGACTTTCCGGCACGCAGGTTTGTGCGCAGGTAAGCCTCCGCCGCCTTTCGGGCTCCTGACACGGCTTCCCACACCTTTGCATCGCGGTCCGACGGAGTTCCGAGCGACGCCATCCATGTCTGGTCCGCAAATATTCCGTCCGTCTCGCGCGCAAACAGATCCACAAGGAGAATATCGCCGCGTCGAATCGTCGCTGAACTGAGTGCAGTTGGCTCGTAGTGGGGATTGGCAGCATTCGGACCGACAGCAACGATCATCTCGTGAATCGTGTTGAGATTGTTCTCAGCGAACCGCTGCATGATCCACTGCTGGATCTCGAACTCCGTCGCAGGATCAGAGTCCGCGCGGGAACCTGCAAGTCGAATCGCTTCCTGGGCAATCTTCGAGACTATACCTGCGGCGCGCTTGTGGGATTCCAGCTGCGCGTCTGTCCAGACAGCATAGAACTGCGTGACAAGATCGGCCGACGATACGACCGTTGCGCCGGCGGAGCGAACCATCTCGATGACGCCAGCAGGAATTCTGTCGAGATATGGAATCGAATCGCCGGGAGAATACTCCATTGCAATTTTTTTTCCCGACAGGTGCTTCTCGAGCAGCTGTTCGAGAGGTCTCCAACCGCTGTACTGCTCCTTCTTCCACGGGGCCGGCCAATTTGCCCAGGGTCCCTGCTCTATCGCATGCGTGATCGCAACCGGCTCGCCCTTGGCCGGAACGAGTACGAAATACCTGCGTGTCGTCATTCCGTGCAGCTCGAGCAGTCCAGTCGCAACTGGATTCAATCCGTTGAACTCGAAGAGAAGCCATCCATCCAGGCCGGCGGCGGCGATAGCCTGCTGCAGCAGAGGAAGCGTGCGAGTATCAAGCATCGGAGTCAGGTTTTTGGATGTGCCGCCAATCGGCGCGCCATTCGCATGCGCCTTCATCGCGGGTCATGCAGCGAACATGGTCCACCGCGCCCGAGCCACGGACCATGAGTCTCAGCAACTCGCGGAGAGCGGACTCATAGTATCTGCAGCCGACACCCTTTGGTGCCTGCTCAGCGCTTACCGACTCCTCGACAGTCAGAGTCAGGAATGATCCGGTCCGGCCGATGGTAGCGTTGAAATATTTACGGGCAATTTTGCGCAATTGACGAAGTGCGACAGGTCGCGCCAGGAAGCCGGGCAGGAGAAGAATGATTCCACGCACGGACGAAGAGATAGTCTGGTAAACTTCGTGTGCGATCTTCTTTCCCGCGGATTGAAAGATTTGCTCCGCGTCGGGACGTCGGCCGATCAACGTCGATAATCCCGTTGCTTCCACAACAGATATCTGCTGGCTGCGGCGAACGGCGTCGCCATATCTCCTGATCTGCGCATAAACAGTATCGCTCAGCCCGAGTCGCTTGTTCCGCAGCTCCTGAACATATTCTGCTTCCGCGTCTCCACCCGGCGAATCGACATCGCGTATGGCGGCAAGGAGACTGAGGGGTACGCGGGCGTGAACGGTAGCAGGCATTGTTGCTGAGTGGATCCGGCAGGAGGGGTTGTTCCTAAAGTTAAACGTTTCGAGGTCGCGATGAGGAGGACATGTTGATCGAAAGCACACTTCCCCCAGCGGACGTGCTTCTTCGTGCTTCACTTGGTTTTGTGGGCGCATGTATCGTCTCGGCGGCCGCAGTTCGAATGAAGGCGCTTACTCCTGCAGGCGCGGTCGCGTCGACCTTGGTTGGCACATTGGCTGTCGCCGCTGGATGGAGCTTTGCGGCACTGCTTTTTGCTTTCTTTACGTCAGCGACTGCGGTTTCAAGGTATGGAGCGCGGCTCAAGGATAAGCGTCTCGCCGGGATCGTTGAGAAAGGCAGGTCACGCGACGCGTTCCAGGTATTTGCGAATGGAAGCGTGTTTGCGGCGGCATGTCTCTGGATCATCCTATCTCCAAACCCAGTGGCGGCTTTCGCGGCTGTCGGCGCGCTCTCGGGCGCATGCGCGGACACCTGGGCCACCGAGATTGGCTCTCTTTCAAAAAAATCGCCGCGATCGATACTCAGCGGTAAGCCCGTTCCCACCGGGACTTCCGGAGGCATCACCTTGCTGGGAGCTTTGGCCGCGCTAGCCGGTGCAACCGTGATTGCGCTTGTCGCATGGGTGGGAGGAATGCCTGGCCAGATTTTTGGCGCCTGTCTTGTCGCGGGACTTTTTGGCGCGGCCGTAGACTCAATTCTCGGGGCATCGGTTCAATCCCGGCGCTGGTGCGAGACCTGTCAGGAATTTACAGAGCGGGAGATTCACAGCTGTGGAACCCCGACAACTCCTGCCAGCGGCGTAGCCTGGATGGACAACGACGCCGTCAACTTTTTTTGCACCCTGGTCGCCGCCGGAATCGCTGCACTTTGGGTATTATGAACAGTGACCGCTCCCCAAGACAAACCGTCCTGGTCCGCTGCGCGGATTCTGTTGGTGAGCACCAACCGCGAGCGACAGCCTTATCCCGTCGTGCCCAACGGACTGGCGTGCGTTGCCTCTGCACTAAGGGACGCGGGGCACGCTGTTCAATTTTTGGATCTGTGCTTTTCACGTGAGCCCGTTTCAGACGCGAAAGATGCGGCTTTGTCCTTCAATCCTGATTTCATCGGGATCTCCGTTCGCAACATCGACAACAGCGACGCAATTGCGCTCCGGCACTACACACCTGATGCGCTTGAAATCGTCAATGCGATCCGGGCAGCCGCGCCGCGCGCGGTACTAATTGCGGGTGTGCGGCGTTTGGTGTCGCTCCGGAAGCGTTATTCGAGACTTTTGGAGTGGATTACGCCGTCGCCGGAGACGGAGAGCGCGCAAGCGTTGCCCTCATCAATGCAATAGCATCGGGGGGAAGCACGCAGGGAATAGCAGGGGTTGTCAGGCGCGATGGAAACCGCGTCCATTTTGCGCCACCGGGTGAAGAAGCCGACCTCGATTCGCTTCCCTCTCCAAAGCTGCAGGATTGGATTGACCTTCGACGGTACGAGCGCCACGGCGCAACGATTCCAATCCAGACCAAGCGCGGCTGCGTGTACAAGTGCGTTTACTGTACATACCGGAACGTGGAGGGATGGGGCTACAGGCTTCGCGATCCGCAAAACGTAGCCGACGAAATTGAAGACCTGCGCCGCACCGCGGGCGTCAGGAACTTTGACTTCGTCGATTCTACATTCAACTCCCCTCCCGGCCATGCGATTGAAGTATGCGAAGCAATTATTCGCCGGAACCTGAAAGTCCATCTCGACACCACAAATTTTACTCCGGCTGCGGTTTCTGACGAACTGCTCACGGTGATGCGCCGCGCCGGATTCAGGACGCTCGGCATCACCGCAGAGAGCGCAAGTGATCCTGTGCTGGAGAAACTGGAGAAAGGATTCAACGCAGCGAGAGTGCGGGAAGTCGCGGAGCGTGTAGAGCGCGCCGGAATTCGCACGCTGTGGATATTTCTGGTTGGCGGGCCTGGCGAGACAGCCGAAACTCTCGGGGAGACTCTCGCGTTTGCTGAGTGGCGTCTCCTTCGGGGCGACGCAGTTTACCTCACGGTTGGACTGCGAATTTATCCGGGCACGACGCTGCACAGGATTGCAGTCGACGAGGGTGTGGTTGCAGCGAACGAAACGCTCCTCACGCCGGCATTCTACTTTTCCCCGCAGCTCGATTTCGCGGAAAGCGTTGATGCCATACGGCGCTTCGCCCTGATGCATCCGCGGTTCATGTTTTCGGCGGATTCGCGTTCGACCGTCCTGCCTTATCTCACGCGCGCTGCATCCATCATCGGTCTTCCCAAGCCCCACTGGCAGTACATGGGGCTGTTTCAGCGAATCAAGCGATCGGGAGAACGGCAGCGGGCGGCGCCCCATCTCACCCGCGAAGGCGCGGTTGCGGCCAATGCGTAACGCGCAGGTAATTGTCGTAGGTGGAGGGCCCGCCGGATCATCAGCTGCATATTTTCTCGCGAGCCGGGGCGTGGACGTGCTCGTCCTGGATCGCGCTCGTTTTCCGCGCGACAAAGTGTGCGCGGAATACCTGAGCCCGGAGTGTTCACGCATTCTGGACCGCATGGATGCGCTTCGCGCCGCTGAATCAACGGGAGCGGCGAAGCTGGCTGGAATGCGAGTCCATGCACCGAACGGTGCCGTTATTCACGGTGAGTTTGCGGGGAATCACGGCTTCAGCGGATTCAGGGACAGAGGTCTTGCCGTTCGCCGCACACTGCTCGATTCAATCCTGCTTGAGCGTGCCCGGGCTGCTGGAGCCGGCGTGAGTGAAGAGACGCGAGTCACCGGCATGCTGACCGAAGGCAGGCGCGTCACGGGCGTGTCGATCCTGCAGGATGGAAGGTCCCGCTCCTTAACTGCCGATCTTGTCATAGGTGCCGATGGACTACGATCAGTTGTCGCGCGTCGCCTCGGACTGCACAGTGCATCGCGCTGGCCACGGCGCATCGCCCTTGTGTCGCACTACACCAGTGTTTCGGATGTGGGCGCATACGGAGAGATGTTCGTGGACAGAGATGGCTACTTCGGACTCGCCGACGTCGGCAACGGTGTCACCAATGTTGCGCTTGTCGTGCCAGTCAGCCGTGCGACCGAAGTGGCCGTAGACCGAACTGATTTCTTCGATCAGTGGATCGCGGAGCGACCCCATCTGGCCGCCCGTTTTGCAAATGCGGTGCGGGTTGAGCCTGTTCGAGCCACGGGTCCATTTGCTTCATTTGCAAAACGAGCTTGGGTACCGGGAGCAGCATTGGTGGGAGACGCAGCCGAATTCTTTGATCCTTTTACCGGCGAAGGCATTTATTCCGCGCTGCGCGGTGGAGAGATGCTGGCTGAAACGATCAGTGAGTCAGTCAACTCTTCAGTTGCCGACCTCGATGCCTCCCTCGCCCGCTACGAAACAAAACGGAGAGCTGAATTCAGGGGAAAGTGGAGGGTCGAGCGAATCGTCGGGTCTGTGATTGCCGCCCCGCGGATCTTCAACAGGATCGCTTTAACGCTCCAGAAACGCAGAGATATGGCCGATCTTCTGGTGGGTGTAGCAGGTGACTTTGTTCCCGCGCGAGAAGTTCTTCGCCCGAGGTACATGATGCGCCTTCTTTTCGCCGCTACTTTCAATCGATGAGCATCGACGCATCAGCATTCCGCAATTTGCTTGGAAGATTCGCCACCGGGGTTACGATTGCCACCGCGCGCGACAGCTCAGGGTCTCATCGGGGAATGACCGTGAGCGCATTCTGTTCACTGAGTCTCGACCCTCCCCTGGTTCTCATGTGCATCGACAAGAGCGCGACAATGCACGAGCTACTGATTGCGTGCGAACGGTTTACCGTCAACATTCTCACTGAAGACCAGGAAGAAATCGCGAGACGGTTCGCAGCGACCGAGACTACCAAGTTTGACGGCATTGGATATTCGGTGGTCGAGAATGACGCGATTCTGGATGACGTTCTTGCGTATGCGCAATGCACTCGCGTACAGGGTGTTGACGCAGGTGACCACTCAATAGTGATCGGCGAGGTGCGTTCGGCAACGGTTCGGGATGGCTCGCCGCTTCTTTACTTTCGTGGCGGATACTCGAGTCTCGACAGGTGACGATAAACATTCTGACCCCTCGTCGGATTCGCGGCCACGAAATACTCGATGAGGTGGATCTGGATCCGAGGCTGGTCGTCCGTTCCATGCAGGATGTCGCGCGGGCAAACCGTTTTTTCGGGGGATCAAGCGCTGCCGTAGCGGAAATCGGACTCGCCCTTGAAAAATCGAGCGGCACCCTTACGCTGCTCGACGTCGGCACAGGTGTTGGCGACGTAACGGCGCGAGCACGAAGAAAAGCAAACGGGGCGGGGATATCAATGCTTACCGTTGGCGTGGATGCAGCCGAAGAGCTGGCAGCAGCGAGTCGGCCATTTCACGATGCAGTGGTGTGCGGCGATGGACTCCGCCTCCCTTTCGCCGATCGGAGTTTTGACGTGGTGCTTGCCTCGCAGATTCTGCATCACTTCGACGAAGCGAACGCCGTCACGCTTTTGAGCGAGATGAACCGTGTAGCGAGAGTGCGAGTCGTCGTGAGCGAGATTCGGCGCAGCTGGCTGGCCGTTATCGGACTTTGGATTGGATCCTTCGTGCTGCGGTTTCATCCCGTTAGCCGCCACGACGGAATCGTATCGATACGCAGGGGATTTACATCTCCGGAGCTTGAAGACCTTGTAGAACGTTCCGTGGGACGCACGCCAAAGGTCACATATCGTCCACTTTTTAGAGTTACAACCGGATGGACACCCGCATGACGCTTCCTCTTCGCAGACCTTACGAGCTCGGACCGATGCCGCTTGGATTGCCGATGCAGACATTGGATCGCAGGCTGGTGCGCGCGCCCGTAAGGACAATATTCGACATTGCCAGGAGGGTTGAGCAGTGGCCGGCATATCTCTCGCACTATCGTTTTGTCCGTTTTCGCGAGCGGTTTGACGTTGTAGACGGAATTCCCTCCCGCGGAATCGTGGAAATGTCGGCGTATCGCCCGTTCGGCCCGGTTGGGTGGCCGACTTGGTGGATGTCGGAAATGGTAGTGGACTTCCAGGCGCCGTCGATTCGCTTCTTTCATATTGGCGGTGTAACAAAAGGGATGGACGTCGAGTGGCGGTTCAATTCGGCGGGCGACGCTACCCAGGTCGAGATACTGCACGTATGGTCAGGCCCGGCAATTCCACTGGTTGGGATCCTGGCAGCCACAGCGTTAATAGGTCCTGTTTTTGTGCACGGCATTGCGTCGCGCACACTTGAAGGACTGGCAGCAATAGCAGAGCGAGAGACACATCTTCGAATCGCGTCGGAAACGGGAGCATAAAGTGGAACGCAGGCGAGTTGTTGTGACAGGAATTGGCGCGCTGACACCGATTGGACTCACGAAGTCCGGCTTATGGGACGGTCTGCTTCGCCGAAAATCAGCTGTGCGCACGATCACCAGGTTCGATCCTTCGATTTTCCGGAGCCGCAACGCAGCGGAGATAAACGACTACATACCGACTGATCATCTCGACCAGAAAAAAGCCAAGCGGCTGGACAGGTTTGCGCAATTCTCAGTCGTTGCGGCGCGAATGGCGCTGGAGGACGCCGAGATTGATCTGGCCCGCGAAGATCGCGACCGCGTCGGCGCCATGATGGGAACAGCGCTTGGCGGGATCGCATACGCGGAAGGACAGCTTGCGAATTTCCTTTCGGGCGGTCTGCGGGCTGTTGACGCTACGCTCGCCCTCGCCGTCTTCGGTGGCGCATCCAGCTGCAACATTGCAATCGAGATGGGCGTATCAGGGCCGAATTCCACAAACGCGATGAGCTGTGCATCGGGAACGGTCGCGATCGGTGAAGCGTTCAGGCAGATCCGGGACGGCTACGCCGATGTGATGATTACAGGAGCAGCCGAAGCGCCGCTTGCTCCGCTCTGCTTTGGGGCCTTTGCGTTGATACGATCCATGTCAACGAGAAACGACGATCCGCAAACGGCGTCACGTCCGTTCGACAAGGATCGGGACGGCTTCGTGATGGGCGAAGGTGCCGCAGTGCTGATTCTAGAGGATCTCGATCGGGCGAAAGCCCGCGGCGCCCGCATTTATGCCGAAATTCTGGGATACGGCACGTCGAACGATGCATACCACATGACCGCTCCCCGTCCGGACGGATCCCAGGCCGCGCGGTGCATGCGCCTCGCTCTGGATGACGCACATGTCTCTCCCGGCGAGATCGACTACATCAATACACACGGAAGCTCGACTCCGCTCAACGACTCGACAGAAACGCTTGCGATCAAGACTGTCTTTGGTGAACACTCCCGCGATCTTGTCCTTAGCGGAACGAAAGGCTACTACGGCCACGCGCTTGGTGCTTCCGGGGCAATCGAAGCTGCTATCTGCTCGCTGGCGCTCCAGAATGAGTGGCTGCCTCCCACGGTGAACCTCGCGGTTGCGGACGAAGCCTGCGATCTTAATTTCCTGCCTGGTACCGGAGTGAAAGCGCGAGTGGAGCATATTCTCAGCAATTCATTCGGATTCGGCGGGATAAACGCAGCGCTTGTGATGCGCCGCGCTGCATAGGCCACTCAAACACAAACCGGTAATACGATGAGAGATTCGCTTCGTCATTTTCTCGCTGAGTTCATCGGGACATTCGCCCTGGTTTTCGTTGGAAGCGCGGCTCTCATGCATGCCAAGGATTCGGGTGGATCGATCGGACTCCTCGAGGTTGCCCTCGCACATGGACTCATCCTCGCCGTGATGGTGAGTGCCACCATGCGAATATCCGGTCACTTCAATCCGGCAGTTACAATCAGCTTTCTTGCGACCCGCCGCATTGATGGCGCGATGGCCGGTGTATACATCGCGGCGCAGATAATCGGAGCAATCCTCGCGGCCTACGTGCTCAAAGCCACATTCCCCGATGCACTTTTCATGGCGACCCGCGGCGGCGGCCAGTCCATCTCGCTGGATGTCTCTGGCGCCCAGGCATTTCTGCTCGAGGCGGTTGCGACCTTCTTCCTTGCGTTCGTCATCTACGGAACCGCGGTCGACCCAAAGGCTCCGAAGATCGGCGGACTGGCAATTGGGTTTGTCGTAGCCGCCGATATCCTCGCGATTGGGCCCTACACCGGAGCGTCGATGAATCCTGCGCGCTCATTCGGGCCGGCCGTTGCGAGCGGTTCATTTGAGGGACAGCTCATTTACTGGCTGGCCCCAATTGTCGGCGCTGTGTCAGCTTCGCTGCTCTATGAATTCCTGTTCATTCGCCGCGATCCAGAACCGGTGGATCACGGAGAACTTCGGGCCTAGACCCGGTCTTTCAGTCCCGCGACACCTTCATGTTTCGCGCAGTTCGCACAGCAGTAAAACGTTCCGCTATCCTCCACACCGTGACCGATAACCTTGCACCCGCAGTGCGCGCATTGCGGAGCGAGGGCGTGTATAGCACACTCGAACGAATCGAAAGTGCTGGTCTTTCCATTGATCGTAACTGTAAAAGACTTATCGTAGTCGTTGCCGCAAACTTCACATTTCGCCATTGGTCACTCCGCGCGGGTTGAGCTGCTGTCTATCTCCATGCAATCGGCTTGCCGACTTACGCAAGCGCCTGCTCGAGGTCGGCAATAAGGTCGTCGGGATGTTCCAGCCCGATGGACATCCTGAGGAGATCTTCCGGTGTGCGGGCGGGCGGCGCCTCCACCGACGCACGGTGCTCGATCAGGCTTTCGGTCCCGCCAAGACTGGTTGCCCGTGCGAAAAGCCTTACTCGCGATGCGACCCGCATTGCTGCGTCACGCCCACCCTTGAGATGAATGGATATCAACCCGCCAAACATCTGCATCTGCTTTTTCGCGACAGCGTGATGAGGGTTGGCAGTCAGCCCTGGATAATTCACTCCGCCTATCGATGGATGGCTCTCCAGGAACGTTGCAACTTTCATCGCGTTTTCCGAATGCGCGCGAACCCGGTATGGCAGAGTTCGAATCCCGCGCAGCGTGAGCCAGCACTCAAAAGGAGATGGCACAGCACCGGCGCCTGTTTGGATAGTGCGAACGCGCTCGAAGAACTCATCATCCTCCTTAGACACGATTGCACCGCCGAGAACGTCTCCGTGACCACTGAGAAACTTGGTCGCAGAATACATGGACATGTCACATCCGTGGTCCAGGGGACGCTGAAGAACAGCCGTTGGCACTGTATTGTCGCAAACCACCTTGGCGCCCGCTGAATGCGCGATCGCAGAAACCTCGCCAAGATCGGTCACACGGATCATCGGATTGGTCGGACTCTCTATCCACACGAGCCGTGTGTTCGTCCTGAGAGCTTTCCGAAACGCTCCTACATCACTGGTGTCCACGATCGTGCACTCGATCTGCCACCTCGTGAATACATCGATAAGAAGTTTGCCTGTCCCGTAGTATCCGTCGGACAGAACTATGTGCGAGCCGGCTTCAAGCGCCTGGAATACCGCGTTGGCAGCCGCCATTCCGGAGGAGAACGCTGCGCAATCGGCGCCATCCTCGAGCGCTGCGAGACATTTCTCCAGAGCGCGGCGAGTGGGATTTCCGTTTCGCGAATAAACGAACTCGGATGGCAGCTCGCCCTGTTCGTCCCGGCGAAATGTCGTGGACATCTGAATTGGTGTCTCAATAGCCCCAGAGACCGCATCAGTTTCCCTGCCCGCGTGAACCGCGAGCGTCTCGATTTTCATCGCACCTAAACCGG
>JBKJPM010000249.1:0-3520 GCA_046595175.1 Gemmatimonadaceae bacterium | reverse complement strand
ACATCCACAACATTGGAACCCGGATCGAAGTTCATGTCCCACACCTTTTCGAGGAGTTGGGAGCGGGTAATCACCTCATTCGGATGCAGCATTAGCTGCTCCATGAGAGCAAGCTCCCGAGCGGTAACCTGCACCTCCTTACCATCAATCCTGAGCTCCCGGGTAAGGCGATTCAGGTTCAGGTTGCCGAACTGGATGTCTTCCGTACGTTTGGCTCCCCCCCGCCTAACCAAAGCGCGAATCCTGGCCCTGAACTCATCGGGAACGACGGGCTTGGTTACATAGTCGTCTGCGCCAGCGTCCAATGCCATGACGGTGGTTTCACTGTTCCTGTCGCCTGTGAGGATGACCACAGGGGTCGAATTGCCTCGGCGTCTAAGGGCCTGGACGACTGTCAGGCCATTGCGGTCCGGCAGGCCCAGATCGAGCACGATCACATCATATTCGTGGACGACAGCCAGAGTTAGACCCTCATTGGCATTATCGGTCGTATCGACCGCAAAACCTTCCTGGCGGAGCAGCTCTGAAACAAGCAGCGCAATCCCGGAATCATCCTCTACAATCAGCGCTTTCATTCCCGTCCGGAATTACGTTAAGAGCAGGCACGAATCATTACAAAGAAGTAATTCTACTGAAGATATCCTGTAATAGGACCCCGGCGATCTTCCCCTTCGTAAGACCCACTCATCATTTACTGGAGATTCGAATGAAGGTAATCAAGATCATCGCTGTCGCTGGAATTCTCGTGTTGGCCGCAGCCATTTCCGCTCAGGCCCAGACGGCCTCGCAGAGCGTGACGTACTCAGTCAGCGCGATCAATCAGATCAGCGTCACGGGAACACCCAGCCTGACCATCAGCACTGCCACCGCCGGTACAGCACCGGGCGCGGTAACGAACTCAGCGAGCAGCTGGGCCATAACCACGAACGGAACGACCAAGAAGCTCACTGCTTCGATCAACACCGCCATGGACGCAGGCGTCACGCTCTCGCTGACCGCAGTTGCACCGTCCGTTGGAACCAGTGCCGGAAAGAAGTCGCTCAGCACCACGTCGACGGACCTCGTCACGGGCATCGCAGGCGTCGCTGAATCCGGAATGGGCCTCACCTACGAGCTCGCAGCAACACTCGCAGCCGGCGTTGTCGCTTCATCCAGCAAGACGGTGACCTTCACCCTGGTAACCGGACCGTAATAATGAGCTTCAAGAACCTCCCGCATGGGAAGGTGGGTCTTTACTCCATTGTCCTGCTGCTGATTGGTAGCAGGGCAGTGGCAGCCCAGACCATCACGATCTCTGGAGCACAGACATCAGGCTTGACGGTTTCAACAGCGACGGCCGGCTCGGAGCCAAATGCGGCCACATCTACAGATGGTTCGACGACTTACACCTGCGTGACCCCGAAGGGAGCGGCTGGAGCCCAGATTTACAGGATCACCGCAAATCTCACCACTGCGATGCCGACCGGAACGACTCTCCATGTCAAGCTGACGGCGCCATTGATAGGCGGAGTATCAGCGGGACTCGTCACACTCAGCACTACACCTGTGAATGTCGTGACAGGGATTCCGGAAAATCTTAAATGCGCCGCGACCAACATTCAGTACCAGTTTTCTGCACTCGCATCGGCAGGAATCATTACGAGCGGAAATACGCGAACTGTTACGTTCACAATCGTCACTCCATAGCGCCATGAGCACCACCGGATTTTTCGATAAGAAACTCAAACATTGCGCAATGCTAGTTGCAGCCCTGCTCGCGTTCACAGGCGCTTCGCTCTCTGCGCAAATCTCGGTTCTCGGAAACACCGTCGAGGAAAAGGTCGCCGTTCCAGGTGAGACCTATATCGGGACACTGGTCATCCGGAATCTTACAAACACAACCCAGCCTGCACGCGTTTACCAGACGGATTATGTCTTCACTGCCGATGGAACGTCGCGCTTCGATGCGCCCGGCTCCGTCAAGCGGTCTAATGCCAAATGGATCACACCTTCTACTACCACCGTCATGCTCCCGCCCTCCGGCGAAATGACAATCAGCTACGTGGTCAAGGTTCCACCAGTGGACTCGATGAACGGGTCTTACTGGAGCACCATCATGGTTGAAGGCGCCAGCACTCAAGCTGCCAAGAACGGGAAGCAGCAGGTCGGACTCGCCGCAGTCATGCGGTACGCAGTCCAGGTCGCGACTCACATACGTGAGACGGGTACCAGGACCGTTGCTTTCTCGAACAACAAGTTCACAGTCGCCGCCGATTCGACACGCCTGCTGCAGCTCGACGTGTCCAACAACGGAGGGCGGGCTTATCACCCCAAAATGTGGGTGGAGCTCTACGACGAAGCCGGTAACATGAAGAATCGCCTCGAACAGCAGCGCGGACTTCTCTATCCCGGCACTTCGCTTCGCCAGACCTTCGCACTCGGCAAGCTCCGACCGGGCACTTACAAGGCAATCGTTTTCGCCGACACCGGCGACGACCAGATCTCGGCCGCTCAATACCTTCTCAAATTCTGAGACTGTGCGTGCTCGTCTCTCTGCCGCGTTTATTCTCACGGCCGTCATTTTCCCGGGCGTCATGCGGCTTCACGCCCAGTCACCGGAAACGATTGTGCTTGAACGCGTTGCACCCGGCCCCGTTGCCGCAGTCGCAGGCGGGACAATCACCGCGGCGGTTCGCGTGACCAACCGCCAGGCCGCCACCCTCACTCTCAAGCCCCGCGTTGTTGCGCCCACGGGTTGGGGAGTGGTGCTCGGTAATTCCTCGTTCGAGGTCGCCGGCGGCGCGACAGACATCTGGATGATCAGTGTCGGCGTTCCGGCGCGGGCTTCGGCAGGTACGTACATGATTCGTTTCGGCGCCTCACCGGATGCGGATGCCACGCTCCGTGACTCGATCCCGGTCATCTTAAAGGAAAGGCGGGCAGTCGAAATCAAGATGGTCAACAGACCTTCGTATGTCATAGCAGGCAGCTCGTACTCAGTTGAGTACATCGTGCGCAACAAGGGCAACGCCAACGCACCCATCACGATCGAAACCAAAAGCGGACTCGCAAGGAAGATTACCAGTAGTCCGGCAGGCCTCACGCTTGCCGCCGGAGAATCGCAGGCGATTCGAATCGATGTGCAGATGCGCAAGGTTGGTCTCCGTGCAACTGAGGACGTGCTCGAGGTTACCGCCTCGCATTCACTCGATGCCGCTGCAACTTCGCGCGTCTCATCGAACATTACCGTCGTCCAGCCCGCAGGATATACGGAGCCGCGCATAATCCTTCCATCAGTCCTGAAGGTTCGCGGAACGCGCGACGGTGAAACTGCTTCTCCATTCGAATTCTCGGGCGGAGGGCCGCTCACCTCAACGGGCGACGTGAGCCTCAGTTATCTGGCGCGCGGGAAAACGGGTCAATCGTCCGCGTTCGGGGATCGCGAGGAGTACTGGCTCGACCTAACGAGCCCGCGCTACTCCCTTCGCGGAGGCGACAATCTTTATCGCCTTTCTCCATTACTCGGCGGCGGACAACCGGG